>NZ_JACJPL010000021.1 GCF_014696065.1 Leptolyngbya sp. FACHB-261
GTGGTTTGTGCTGAAGAATTGGATGCGACAGCGATTGGATGAGTTTGAGAACTTTCGAGATTGTGTGGATGCTGCGTTCAAGCAATGTCCTAACGTATGCGCGTAGAGCTATAAATCTCGGTGGTAACAAGGCCATCCATAAACATCAGCCGATACTGCTGGCGCAGTTCTTCGACATCGTCGAGTGCCTGTTGAGCGTCCTGCTCGGAGAGTGTGCGTAGTTCTCCCATCGCTTTGTGTGTCGCACGGATCAGTTTTGAGGTATACCGTCCTAATCTAGATAAAGAAATACTCGACGCTTCCCAGAGCCTTTCCGGCGAAGCAGTTTTGCCAAGTTTCGTATTAGATTTAATGCCAATTTGGACATAAGGTAGAAGACCTAATTAGAGAGACTTGACTGTCGACAAGTTCTAGTAGGTACTTCCTGCGATCTAATTGAATTCTAATTAGATAGAAGATCTTTAATTGGAGTTGTACAAACTCCCAAAGCCTGATGTCAACCTATCCTTTCATGCAAGTTGATGCCTTTACCGATCGCCCTTTGGGTGGTAATCCCTGCGCTATTGTTTTCGATAGCGATGGCCTAAGCGATGAAACCATGCAAGCTATCGCTTGTGAGATGAACTTGGCTGAGACTGCGTTTGTTCGGCAGTCACAGGTAGCTAACTTTGGGGTGCGTTACTTCACCCCAGCCGAGGAAATCCCCTTGGCTGGCCATCCTACCATCGCGACCACTGTTGCCTTGATCAAATCTGGTCGGTTGCAGCTAAGGAGTGAATATACCGCCATCACCCTGGAGTTGAAAGTGGGGCCGATTCAGGTCGAGATCTACTCAACGCCGAACAGCCTGGAGCAGGTTGTGATGACGCAGAAGAAACCAGAATTTCTGGCTGTCTATGAGCCTCTTGATGTCATGCGCTTGTTTAGCCTCTCTGCGGAGGAGAGCTTGCCTGGTGCACCTATTCAAACTGTCAGCACCGGCACACCTCAATTAATGGTGCCACTCAAGGATCACGCTGCCCTACGCCGAGCCCGACTCAATATCAACGCCTATAATGACTTCCGCGCTGCTGCTGACTTCTTCAGTCCACACTTGTTCTGCTTGGGTGGAGCTACGCCTGTAGGACAAACCTTCGCACGGCAATTCGGCACGCCTCCAGATTTGCCTGAAGACCCAGTCACCGGCTCTGGCACAGGTTGCATGGCCGCTTATCTGTGGCGTTATGGCTTAATCGACCAGCCGAAGTTTGTTGCCGAACAGGGGCACTGGATGAACCGACCTGGGCAAGTGAACGTAGAAGTGATTGGTCTACCGGCAGCCATTGAAACGGTCAAAGTTGGTGGCAGTGCGGTGGTTGTTCTTCAGGGCGAGTTGATGCTCTAGGCATCTAATTTCAGCCCAGCCTGGAACCTCATGATTTGGCTTAAAATATTTTGCAAGTTTCTATGCAAAAAATGGCCAGGAAATCCAGACTTAGTAAAAATCTATAAGCCTCTATTTCGAGTCGAAAAAGAAGAGGCTCAAGAGAGCAAAGAAAAGCACAATAACGATGGGATCCATAAACTTTTTCCTTCGTGTTTCTCTTTCTTCATGGGCAGCAGAAGAGCAGCCGGATAAATAGCTCGGTCGAGCGCCGATCAAGAGTTCAATGCTTACCCGAACTGAGGCGAAATGAGGGAAACAGACCATGAGGGAAATACGACCGTCAGGAGGGTGAAAGCCGCTCTGCTTCTAGCTTCCAAGTCGCTCAGAACGAGCGATAATAGATCTAGCGAGAGCAGAAAGCAGGGCTTTATGAAAATCCAATCCTCAGTGTTAGTCCATCTTGGATTTGGTAAGTATGTGCGCTCCGATCAAGTCACAGCAGTTGTACCGATTGAAGAGGAACGTGGACCGGGTCGGCGTACTTTTGTGCACCTCGACGGTCAGGTAGATCCGATTATTGCTTCGCGTGCTGAAGACACCATTGTGCGTGACTTGGTTCAAGAGCCGCGTGAAGTAATTCAGTCTCGTCAGCAGCAAGAAATTCTGCGCGATTTGCTATCGACATTAGGTGGTGTTAATGGCACAGTGCGTCGGATTAGCCGCGACGAGGGGGGCCTTGATCTTGACCGCCTAGAGCGGCGTATCCACGAAGTTCTCGAAGACTAATTCAGGTAATGGGTCTGACGTATGATTCAGACCCATTGACTACAACCAGCAAGTGTAAGACCAAGCTAAGCGGAGAGAACGATTTGCAACCTGCAACTATTGGCGCCACAGCTTCAGAGCAGGCAGCTACCAGAACCCGGTTGTGGATGCCGGAGCGTGTCCTATTCACCCCAGCTGCCTTAGAAGAGCCCTGGGGCCAGCAGATTCTGAGTCGAGTGCAGGCTCTCAACCTGCCTATCGAGGAGCTGCCTCGCAATCGCTTAACTGGGTTGCGCGGCGAAGACGAGCGGGCCACTTACGATATTGCCAAGCGCACGCTAGCCGTTGTAAACGCGCCGCCTAGTGCTTTTAAACTCAGCCCCATTCCCCCATCGGCAGATTGGCAGTTTCATCTGGCCGAAGGGTGCCCAGCCCACTGTCAGTATTGCTATTTAGCCGGTAGCTTGCAGGGACCACCCGTGATTCGCGCCTTCGCTAACCTGCCACAAATTTTGGCCAACCTAGCAGCTTACGAGCGTTCAGCCACTACGACGTTTGAGGTCAGCTGCTACACCGATCCTTTGGGCATTGAGCACTTGACGGGTAGTTTGGCAGAGTGCATCCGCTATTTTGGCACCAGGGAAGCTGGGCACCTGCGCTGGGTTTCGAAGTTTGATGGAGTCAGCGAACTGCTTGACCTGCCCCACAATGGTCATACCCGCTGTCGCATGAGCGTCAACGCAGCTCCCGTCTCAGGCCGGTTTGAAGGCGGTACGGCTTCGGTTACGGCCCGATTGGGAGCCCTGCGGCAACTTGCCTTACCTCACACTCAAGGTGGTGGCGGCTACCCAGTGGGACTGGTGATTGCGCCGATCATGCCTGTGGAAGATTGGCCAGAGCACTACAGCCGCTTGTTAGATTCGATCAGCGAAGCGCTTGATTTCGACTGTGACCTGACCTTTGAATTGATCTCCCATCGCTTTACACCTGGTTCTAAAGAGGTGCTGTTGAACTGGTATCCGCAAACCAAACTGGACCTGGATGAGGAGAAGCGCAGCACCAAGCGCAATAAGTTCGGCGGCATCAAGTATGTCTACGATTCGGAGACGATGGCTCAGCTACGTCGCTTCTTCGAGCAGGAGATCGCCCGTCGTTTTCCTCAAGCGCGCATTCTTTATTGGACGTAAGATTGGGCGTAACTTCTCCGACTGGTTTGAATTAACTCTTTAGCTTAAGCATTAAGTCCGAAGCACTTGAGCGCTTCGGACTTAATTTTTGAGATTCAAGACAGGCTAGCCAAAATCAGTTCACAAAGAACTGCGCTCGACCAGCAATGTAATCCCACGAATACCAATAACGTCGACTGTCTGTTCAGGTAGTAGGGTGATGTCTTGTTCGCAGCGGGCAGGCCACCACGAGCCTTGAAACTGCACACGCCCTACTTCACCTGGCCGGATAATTTCATCTACTGTGGCTCTCAGCGTCCTGCTACCCGAAGTTGAGTAATTCACAGGCGTTTTCTCGCGATGTTGCTGTTTGGCTTGAGCTCTATTAGACCAGTGAGAAGATAGGTTTTCGATAAAGGTGAATTGCATCTACCACTTCCTCCGAATCACGTACTAACCGTTGACAGAGAAAGCGAAAAGGACTGTAATAATATAGAGCAGAGAGTGCTGAGTATTAACGTCCTGAACCTCTCCAATCTAGGCTGGGCATTACAGAATTAAGATTCGAGTAGAACATTTAAAATCTCCTGGTTGGCTCGTTGCATATTCTCAGAATAGGAACTAGATCCGTCATTCTGGAGTTATGCAAGACCAGAAGCTCAATTGGCTCGCTTGAGGGTCCTGTTAACAGCCAAATCCATCATCCGATCGGATGAGAAAACAGAGCCAAAATCCAAACTGGTCCCAGGCTCAGGCAAAACGGCAAGTGCCTGCTTTGTAAACTACGCTTTGTAAGCCACAGCCTCACACCAAGCTTGAGCAAACCAACTATCTCTGTGCTGGCTCCAAGCTCTCAAAGTATTGCCCATCTCCGCACAGGATTGGTGCCGGGAAGAACCTGCATTCTCTTTGGAGCGATTTGACTGTTCGTTTGAATCACTAGCCTCGATCTGGAGTGCGAGATATTCTGCAATCAAACTCAAGTTCTCATAGCATTGGTAAGAGGCTGAAACTTTAATATTGGTAAAACCTGCTTGCCGTAGTAAAGCACCTAGCTGTCTGCCAATATAGGGATCGCCGCCATTACGCTGTTGGATTTGCTTATAGTACGCAAGAGCCTCTTCCAATTCGGCACTTGCTGGAGCTAGGAGAAAGCCACCCCAGTCAGGACTGCGCAAGCCCACCACACCACCCGGTTTCAAAACTCGGTGCAGTTCTTGTAGAGCTTTGACTGGCTGTTGTAGATGCTCCATGACTGCATGCGAGAAGGCAGCGTCAAAGCAATGGTTAGCAAAGGGAAGCTCATAAATACTGCTGACCTGAAAGCGAAGATTACTAAGCCCTGAGGCTACACTACGCTCACGCGCAACTTGAATCTGGGATGCTTCTAAATCGACGCCCGTAACCAATCCTGGCGAAATTAAAGGGGCAAAACCCAGAGTAATGGTGCCAGGTCCACAGCCACAATCTAGCAGGTGAAAACCAGGACGCAGGTAGGCCCTAAAGAAAGCAGCGTGACTATCAACTGTTCGTTGAGCCATGAAAGTTGTGGCGTTAGCAGAATAGCCTGGGGTGTATTTTTCCATCTGGCCCTTGTGACTTGTTTCGTTTGAGCAGTTTTGTCTGGGCGATCTAACTTGAGGCGCTCAGTTTTGAGGGGTTCAGTAAGGCTGAGCATTGCCTGCTTAGCCTTACCTGCGTCTTGGGTCGGGCGTGCAATAAGCTTTCCAACCAACCGGTTGGTTACTAGAGTACAAGCTTTTTAACTGAAGTCAACCCAGAAGCCAACCAGTTGGTTGGTAATCTAAACGCAGACCTCTCTCGTCGCAGTTTTGCTGCCATTTGTTCTGCTATGCCTTATGACGCTGAAGCAACCAAAAGGCGGATCTTCGAGGCGGCAGCTGCTGAATTTGCTGAACGCGGTATTGCTGGCGCTCGGATTAACCAGATCGCCGAGCGAGCGAGAGCGAACAAGCAGCTGATTTACGCCTATTTCGGTGACAAAGAGCAACTGTTTGCAGCCGTCTTGCAACAACGACTCGAACAGTTAGCAGAAGCGGTCGTGCTAGATCCAGATCGGGTGCCTGAGTACGTCGGCGAATTGTTCGATTTCCATGCTGCTAACCCTGACCTCGTTCGGCTGGTTCTGTGGGAGGCGCTGCATTGTGAGCCTGGGCAGGTGCCAAACCAAGCAGGACGAGCCGAACGTTACCGGGAAACAGTCACAGCTCTGGTCAATAGCCAAAGCGTTGGCAAAATGGACGCAAGCCTTGAGCCTCGCCATACCTTGTTCATGTTGCTCTCCTTGGCAGGATGGTGGTTTGCAGCACCACAGGTAGCCCACATGATGATCAATGCGGATCCTAGCTCTGCGCCGGTTTTAGCAAATCATAGAGCCCATATTGTCGAAGCAGCCCGTCGTCTTGTGGCAAGTACTACTTCCAAAGTGGCACCAGAAGGAGAGGAAACAGAACCTAAGACTTCTACCTGAGTAGAACTTTGTAGCAAGACGTTCTAGCTCAGATCACTTGGCTGATTCTGGCTTGACTGGTTAAGTTAAGCCAGGGTTAAAACAGCAAACTATCCAGCTGACGTACCTCCTGTGAGAGAAATTGGTTTCGGTAATAAGTTCAGTAAGATTTAGAAATGAGCAGTAGGAAGCTTGTTTTTGCGAACTTAACTGCATTTTGGCAAAATAAATCAGTCAGAAAGAAGATGCAGAACTTAGTAGGCAAAGAGCTAAGTTAAGAGGGTTGAAGCTGAACAGCCTTGCGAGGAATTTTTCGCGAGGCTTAGGTAAGCGTAACAGGAGATAGAAGATGACTGATAACAAAAAACCATTTAATGAGCATGATGCCAATCGCGATCCGCTATCGGGTGAAACGGGTTCTCACCCAGTAGGAACTGGAGTTGGTGCTGCTGGTGCTGGTGCTATTGGCGCAGCAGTTGGTGGTATTATAGGCGGTCCTGTTGGCGCTGTAGTCGGTAGTGCGATTGGGGCTGTAGTTGGCGGCATTGCTGGTAAAGGCGTCGCTGAATCAGTCAACCCAACTGTAGAAGACGAGTACTGGCGCGACAACTATGCAACACGCCCTTACGTTGAACAAGGCCATCAGTACGAAGATTATCAGCCTGCTTATCGGACCGGTTACGAAGGGTATAACCGCTATGCCAGCACTGGTAGAAGCTACGATGAAGTAGAACCAGAACTGCAAACCGATTACGAAAAGAATCACGGTGGAGCTGGCTTAGGCTGGGATAAAGCCAAGCACGCTGCCAAGGACGCTTGGCACAAAGTTGAGAATGCACTCCCCGGTGACAACGATCAGACTGATCGCACTCGGACCACTGCGGTAAATGCAGTCGAGCAAGACGCAGCTGATGTCAAGCTTTACGAGGAGCGGTTAGTTGCAGATAAGCACCGCGCTAAAACTGGAGAAGTTGCAATCGGTAAGCATGTCGAGACTGAAACTGCCAGAGTTTCAGTGCCGGTTGAAAGAGAGCGAGTAGTGATCGAACGCGTCAACCCCACTGGCGAAACGGTTGTTGCTCCCGGTACCGTAGATTTCCGGGATGGTGAAGTCGCTCATGTAGAAGTCTACGAGGAGACTCCAGACATCCACAAGGAAGCTTTCGTCCGTGAAGAAGTGCGGATCAAGAAAGAAGTTGACCGTGACGTTGTCAACGCTGAGGAGCAAATTCGCCGCGAAGAATTAGACCTGGACAATACAGGTCGTCCGAACATTGACCGTAGAAGTTAATTATCGGAGTATTCGCGTCCTCGTGGCTTTGTAGACTGCCAGAACTCAGGTGATAAACCTGGGGAGCCTTTCTAACTAAGGCCATCAAGGTTAGCCCGAGCAGAACTGTGGTTCTGCTCGGGTTTTGCGTCTGATTTAGAGCCAGTTTTACTTTTCGATCCAGGTTCACTAGCCCCTACGACAAGCTCTCTAGACTGTGTCTAAGCTGTCGTCGATCTCAGCACTGACCCTACTGACACAGCTTTTACCCGTATACTTGGCTAGTTTGTCGATGTGTTGAGCGCGGCCTTGGGTATAGACCTACGGAGTTACGTCTTTCTGGACAGCCTACAGCCCCAGCATGCAGCCTACTTGGGAACAGTTGCGCTAGGATTCTTGCCCTTGCCTGGGGATGCCTCGCTATGGATTGAAATATCCCCTGGCATCGAGATTAATCGGATCACGGATGTGGCTCTGAAGTCAGCAGATGTGCGTCCAGGTGTGCAAGTTGTTGAACGGCTCTACGGTCTTCTGGAGGTTCACTCCACCAGACAGGGCGAGACACGGGCAGCCGGCAAAGCTATTTTGGCAGCCCTTGGGGTCCGAGCGCATGAATGCCTGAAGCCACGGGTGATTTCCAGCCAGATTATTCGCAATATTGACGCTCACCAGACCCAACTGATTAACCGCACTCGGCGTGGGCAAATGCTTCTGGCCGGTCAATCGCTCTACGTACTCGAAGTTGAACCTGCCGCCTACGCAGCTCTGGCTGCCAACGAGGCCGAAAAAGCTGCCCTGATCAACATCTTGCAGGTTTCAGCTGTGGGTAGCTTCGGGCGGGTTTATTTGGGGGGTGAAGAGCGAGACATTATGGCGGGCTCCAGTGCGGCACTAGCTGCAATTGAAGGTGTGGCAGGCCGCGAAAATCCGGCTGAAGGCCGCAGAGAATAGCGTAATTTCTGATTGACTAGATTCGGGATCCGAAGGCCCACGCAGCTCAGCATCGGGAACGCAGTTATGGCAAATCTAGAGCATCTTGCCCTCCTGAGAAAGGGAGCCGTCAAATGGCTTGAGTGGAGAACCGCTCACCTACAAATAGAGCCGGATTTGAGCGAAGCGAATCTCAGAGAAGCCAACTTGAGAGGGGCGAACTTCCAGGACGTCAACTTGAGAAGAGCTGACCTCTGCAAAACTAAGCTAATTACGGCTAATCTCAGTCGGGCTGACCTCATTGCTGCCAATCTCTATGAAGCGGAGCTAATTGATGCTGACCTCAGCTACACCAATCTGATTGGGGCTGTTCTCAGAGGCGCAGATCTGAGAGGTGCGGATTTGAGCTATGCCAATTGTGTCGGCGCTGACTTGCGAGGTGCAAATTTGCGGGGTGCAGAGCTTAATGAGGCAAATTTAAGAAGGACGGATTTGAGCGAAGCAAACCTTATTGAAGTGAATCTCAGTAACGCAACTCTGAGCAGCAGCAATCTGCATGAAGCTGAACTGGTTGGAGCCCATCTGTATAAGGTTGATTTGCACAAGGCTAACCTCAGAGAAGCCCATGTAAGCGGTGTTTATGCCTTTGCTGCCAATCTCAACGAAGCTTGCCTCTACCGGGCAGATCTCAGCTGGGGCAACTTTAGCAAGGCAACTTGCGTCGGTGCTGATTTTGAAGGGGCAAATTTGCGAGGCGCTAATCTGAGCAAAGCCAATTTGAGTAATGCTAACTTACTGGGCGCTGATTTATTTGGTGCGAACCTCAACCGGGTTAATCTCCAAGGAGCGACTATGCCCGATGGAATTATTCACTATTAACTGAAATTAGTTCTGGCTTAGTTGGGCCCTGCCTTCTAGATTCAAGATCAATGAGATTTCAAGACTAACGAAGACTAACGAGATAACGCCTAAAAGCTTCTCAAACTCCTAGGCGTTAATTGGATGAAAATTATTCAATGCAAATCAGAAGCTAGTCTACTATCGGGCTAAAATCTCATCATCTGTGCTGAAATCGATCTCAGCTTTGTGGCGGTCAGACTTCAGGTAGTCATTTTCTAAAAAGTCCTTCAGCCCGTCGAGCAGCGTGAAAGCTGGACACCAATCGAGTTGAGCCAAGGCTTTATCAACTGAGGTGAAGAAATGCTGTTCCCGGAAAGGGAACGCCTTGCGCTTACCAAAGTTGAATTGGCTGGCATCATAGTGAACTAGCTTTAGGCTTTCCGGAGACTTACCTGCCGCTTCCGCACAGAGGCGGGCCATGCCATTAAAGGTCACGGCACGAACATCACTGATGTTATAAATCTGGCCGAGCGCTTCCTGACGGCCTAAAACTCGCGCCATCGCCACTGCCAAATCTTGAACATGGCCTAACTGAGTGAGGTACTGGCCATTGCCTGGAATGGGAACGGGACGATCGCGCAGAATGCGGTCGAAAAACCAGGCTTCTAAATCGTTGTAGTTTTGAGGACCGTAGATATAAGTCGGGCGAATAGAGGTAAAGGGTAGACCCTCGGCTTTGAGATACGCCTCCGTGTCGTGCTTGCCCTTGTGACGGCTCTTGGGATCTACCGGATCGCCTTCCAAATGAGGCATCAGATCAGAAGCCTTATAGACTCCGGCTGAACTCATGTAGACAAAATGCTGCACCCGCCCAGCAAAGAGTTCTGCCAAGGGTTGAGTATCAGAGAGCTCGCGACCATTGTTGTCGAAGACGGCGTCAAACTGCTCAGCCGCCAATTTGCTTTTGAGCACGTCGGGATCTGTGCGGTCGCCCAGAATGACCCGTACGCCTTCGGGTGAGGGCTTCTTGCCTCGGTTGAACAGGGTGACTTCATGACCGAGTTTCAGCAACTCTTGCGTCAGATACACACCGACGAAACGAGTCCCACCAATGACTAGAACCCGCATAATTTGAGCCCCCACCAACATCCGCACAAGTTTGCGCCTTCAGTCTACCGTGACTTAGTGCTTGTGGCTTAGGCGTCTAAATTGGTGCCCTCTAAACTGGCACGCGCCTTGGCATAGGTGGCCTGCTGCTCCGGCGTGGCCGCCTGCAAACACTCGGCGTGAACCCGTTCAATGCCCTCCAGATAGTCCTGATTCTGAGACAAAATTGGATTACTGCGAGTGGCTGCAATAAATGCCAATTGCGCCTTTAGCGGTAGCTTACGAAATGCTTCTAGGCGTTGTTCTAGTGAAGCCATCTCTTTACCCAATGATTTCGTAATCCTACCAGCATTGCCTAGACCTTACAGGACCTAATGCTTAGCTGAACGGAAAGTTGAATACAACTTCCGATTAGTTGGGGATACTGTGTGTATTATGAAGCACTCAAACTGTGATGCGGCGCTCAAACAGTCACCCTCCAATGGAAAAGCCTCTCCAATTAACCTTCGCCAATGGACGAACGGCCTCTGCCATTCAAGTGGATGACTCTGTAGACCTAACTGCAGCATTGCGTAGGATGGGGCTTCAAGGTCCGCGTCCAGTGCTGGTAGTTGTGGGAGGAGCCAGCCAAATGACAGAAGAGAGCTTGGCACGGCTGCAACAACTGTTTGTTGAAGTGCTAGCGCCACTGGCTAAAGACCTAGACGCTTTTGTGGTCAACGGAGGTACTGATGCTGGGGTTATGCGCATGATGGGACAGGCTCGAGCGAAAACTGGCGCCCAGTTTCCACTGATTGGCGTCGCGCCCATTGGCACGATTGCCCTGCCTCACCAGCCTGCATCTGCGAATCAGGCAGAGCGCTTGGAGCCGAACAATACTCACTTTGTTCTGGTGCCCGGCAACGAGTGGGGAGATGAATCTCCTTGGCAAGCCCGAGTTGCCAGTACCCTTGCCAAAGATGCTCCTTCTGTGACGGTTCTGATCAATGGTGGTGCGATCGCTTTAGTTGATGTGCAGGAAAACGTGAAAGAGGGGCGGCCCGTCGTGGTAATTGCGGGCAGTGGTCGCTTAGCCGACGAAATCGCTGATGCCAGTCTCCATCCGGAAGAGGCGGCACGCCAACCGGTAGCAGCGGTGATTGGCAGCGCTCATCTGACTCTGTTTAACCTATCGGAACCGATTGCTGAATTAGGCACAATACTGAGACAGCATCTGACCAGAGAGAAACCGGCATGAAGCCAACCACTGACGCATTAGACACGAGCCAGCGCAGTTTGACCCTGAAAGCAGCCTGGCGGCGATTCAGTGTCTATGACCGTAGTGCAACTGCGGCCCAAAGGCGCTTTATCCTAATGCGCCAGTCGATTTTGGTCCTAAGTGTTGCGGCTACAACTTTGGCAGTGCTGCAATCCAAGCTGAAGCCTCTGCAAGACTGTCAGACCCTATCAGTCCTGCAGGTCAACTTACCTTGTGGGGATTGGCTCAAGTGGGTCAGTGGCACGCTCTGGTGCTTGGTTATTCTGGCCCCGATCGTGACGAGTACTCTGCTAGCAGGAGCAGTCAAGTTCGACCGAGGCATCAACTACATTCTGTTACGAGCTAGCGCTGAGGCAGTGAAGCGAGAGATCTTTCGCTATCGTGCTCGGACAACCCTTTATAAAGACCCTGCCGTTAGGGATGCCCATCTGGCCCGCGAGATCCAAACCATCGGTGAACGGCTGATGAAAACCCAGGTCAATCAGGCTAGCCTGATGCCCTACGAGGACGTCAAACCTGATCCCAACAATAAAGATGACAAATTCTCTGAATTGAATGCTCAGAATTATTTAAATTGGCGATTAATTGATCAACTAACTTGGTACCGAAAAAAAACACGAGTGCTGGATACACAATGGCAACGTTTCCAGTGGTTAATTTATGTCCTTGGCGGTATTGGGACCTTTCTCGCTGCGATTAGTCAGGAGATTTGGATCGCTGTCAGTAATGCTCTGGTAGGAGCTTTTGCTAGTTTTCTAGAACTTAAGCAAATGGATTCAACCCTGATAGCTTACAATCAGGCCGCCAATAATCTGGAGAATATTCTCTGCTGGTGGTATGCCCTTTCGCCAGATGCTCAGCAGCAGCCAGAGAACTTTGAGAAGCTCGTTGAGAACACCGAAACGGTGATTCAAGCTGAGGGCAATAGTTGGGTTCAAGAAATGCGGGATGCCCTAGCGGGTCTCTACAGTGATAAAGACGAGAACCGGAGAGAAGAACCTGCTCCGGATGATGCGGCTCCGCCCCCTGAGGAAGCTAGCAAAGCTCTTAGCCACTCAACTTCAACTAAAGCGGGCACAAAAGGGGATACAGCTGGCTAGGTTTAGTTGCACTAAGTTCTCCTAAGACACACTCTTGCATCAACAGTGCTGCGAGAGCAGGCATTGCTTTATCTACATTCCGTTTGTAGACTAAAGCAGCCTCTGCCAAAAGCAATCTTGCTCTAAATCAAGTCGAGTCCATTTAGCTTGTAATTAAGCTAAGCAAGCCAGGAGAATTAGTTCGTGCAACCCCTAACTGACAGTGAGTTTGAACCACCCAAGAGGTTGCTGCAAGATAGCAACCTTCTGATTATTTTTTCAGTTTCGCTGATTGCTATCTTAGGAGTTTCTAGCGTCACCCCGGCTTTTCCCAAGCTGGCTGAAGCCTTAAGTGTCCCACCAGAAAAGATTGGCTGGTTAGTAACTGTCTTCACTTTTCCTGCGGTTGTTCTAGGACCAGTATTAGGTTTCCTCGCAGACAAATTTGGCAGAAAGAAAATTCTAACTCCTTCCCTAATATTATTTGGCATCGCTGGGACCGCTTGTGGGTTTGTCCGAGATTTTGACCTCTTGCTGCTGTTACGCTTTTTGCAAGGCATCGGCGCAGCTTCTTTGCTCTCACTCAACGTGACTTTAATCGGGGACCTCTACAGTGGGGACAGGCGTACAAACGCGCTGGGCTACAATGCCAGTGTCAGTAGCATTGGCACGGCGAGCTACCCGATCATCGGTGGTGCATTGGCAGTTTTCGGTTGGCACCAACCTTTTCTGCTGCCGATTATGGCAATTCCTGTGGCTCTCTTCGTCTGGTTTGGGCTGCACAACACTGAGCCTAAGAACCAACAAAGCTTGTCAGGCTATCTGCGGAGTTCTTGGACGATCTTGAAAAACCGTCAGATTATTGGTCTGTTTATTGCCAGTGCCGCTAATTTCGTTTTGCTTTATGGCGCTTATGTCACGTATTTGCCACAGCTAATTAAAGAGTCGTTCCAATCCTCATCTTTTGTGATTGGCTTAATACTCTCTAGTATTTCGGTTTCCATTGCTTTGACCTCGTCTCAATTGGGCAGACTAGCAAAACGGTTTTCAGCTTCAGGTCTAATCAGAGCCTCCTTCGTATTCTATGGGCTCGCTTTACTCACCATTCCCTTGGTTGAAAATCTCTGGCTGCTGTTGCTTCCTTCAGCTCTGTTTGGTGTTGGCTTAGGAATCGGTTTTCCCAGTATTCAAACTCTCTTAGCGGAATTGGCACCTAGAGAATATCTGGCCACTGTGATGTCGGTCAATGGCACCTTTTTCGGTATTGGGCAGACGCTAGGACCGTTGTTGATGGGAGTCGCTTTTAGTTTAGGCGGAATCGATAGTGTGTTTTACACAGGAGTTGGCTTTGCAATTGTGGTATCAGTTGTGTTCCGCTATTGTACTTGTATGTAGTGTTCTCGTGGGAACCAGTTTGGTGAGTAAGGCTCAGTCTTGGCAGAGCTTATGTGCATACTTGTGCCATATTCGTCAAGTACCGAGCGAACAACGCCAAATACTAGCAACTCCTCAACGAGCCTAAATTAAGCTCCGGTAAAGGCGACAGTTATTTTGGGAAAGTATCTAGCAGAGCTAGCCTCCTCTCTATTTGGCAGCCCATTCAAAAGCAGAAATTGTCTAAGAAACTTGGACTCATGGGGTGGATCAGCTCTTTTATAAGCAGGGCTTATAAGGGTCTAATTTGTGCCTGCGAACACAATTTAGCTGCATATTAATCGTTCTTAAGGGGGACGAGCCATGAGATAAATAGGGGTAACTTTTGGGGGATGAGTTCGTCTAAAGAATCAATGTCGATGAACGCACAGGTTGGTGGCAGCTTATCCAATAAGCTTATTAGCGTTTTAGGAATTTTAGGGGCAGGTGTTTTACTTAGCTTTCCTGCTGGTGCAGCAACTAATACTCACTCTACTGTTTCCAACAATTCAGTTGCCAAGGCTGAGCTAATTGCTCAGGGCCAAGGTGGCGGCTCCAGTGGTTCTTCTGGCGGCGGTGATAGTGGCCTAGGTGGTGCTACGGGTGGCGGTGCTACACCTGGTAGTTCTGGTAGCGGTACAGGTGGTGCCGGCAGTGGTACAGGTGGCACCGGTGGATTTGGTACAGGTGGTAATACTGGCGGAACCACAGGTGGCACGACGGGTGGTACGACCGGCGGTGGCTATACCGGTGGCACCACGGGCGGTAGCACTACAGGCGGTACGACCGGCGGCTACACCGGCGGAACCACGGGTGGCACGACGGGCGGTAGCACCACAGGTGGTACAACGGGTGGCTATACTGGGGGCACCACAGGCGGTACGACGGGTGGCAGCTATACCGGTGGCAGCACCTCCGGCAGCTCCTATTCAGGCAGCGGTTCTACTGGAGCGGTTAGAGGTCTCTGGTAATCCGACTGAGCTTCTGCGAAAGCATATAAAGCTGCAAGAAGGCGAGCCAGAGAGCTCGCCTTCTTATTTAATAGTTTATTTCTTTCGCTCACCTACGCATCTGCAGCTGTTCCAGTAACCTGACCGAGCGTTGATCAGCAATATCAGAGGCTGCAACCAGTAGGCAACGGCCAGCTTTGAGTTCAATACCGTAGTAATCTGAGCGTTCGCTCTTGTGAACATGCCAGATTCGATGCACGGGGAGGCCGTCATCTAGCCATTCCCAGCCCGCACTTGAAGCAAAGCGAATGGTGCCCTGCTGACTTTTTAGCAAGGGATTGAACAGTAGAAACAGAGACATAGGTTCTCCAAGTTTTTATCGAGAGGTTAAAAGAAGTTAAAAGAGAGGAAATTGAAAAAAGGATTCTCTTAGAGAATTACTCTAATCTAGCCTGCTGAGGCAGGCGGTCATCAGGGTATTACCTTACCAGCCCCATCATCAGCGGAAACCTGCTGCAAGGGACGCCAATGAACTTCCCGTCCTCCACCAACTTCAACCACGATTTTGACGCGGGGTTCACGGCTTGGTAACAGAGAGAGAAACCGGAGTTCCTGATTAGTTAGTAGGCTGCCATCGTAGAACCAGAGTACAAAACCTTTCCCTTTAGGGGGTAAACGATCCAGGTGGTACTGAATGATAGGGGGGTGGAAGTAGGTCCGGATCTCCTTCTTACCTAAGTGCGCAGGACGAGCCCCATATACCTGCGTTAGGTATGCTGCCAGATCACCAATGCCACGACCACTGATCATGGAAATTGAGTAGCCCGCCCCGCGTAGCCGCCGTTGATAGCGCCCTTCAAAGCCGCCCTCTAGGGGCACATACATGCCCAAGGCTCCATGCTTCTCTAAATCCTGAATGATCTTGCCGCCCGCCAGAATAAAAGCCATGCTGGTCAACTTGATAGATACAGACCTTCAATCTGTCCTTCCGTCTCCTATTTAGCTTCTGCTACAAGGATAAGACGGCGATGAAGCCAGCACGTGATGGAAGCTACCTAAGCCCAGAGAATTTACGGTACCTCCTAAAAGCCACTCCTAAACCTTGGTAAGCGATCTGCTGCGCTTTGGAAGTAGGCAAAAGGCATAAAAAGTAGGTCTTTAGCCAAAAGAATTACTAAGGCCAGAGAGAAAGTAGGTAAAGGTAGGAAAAAGTAGGTTAAAGGGCTTCTGAATCCACACAGTGTGGTGTGTGCCTACTAGGATGTTTAGTGAATCAGTTCCAGCGATAGATGTCTTGAAGTGGGGTGTAGTTAATATGTCTGGGGAAAAGGCTTCAGGACGCAACCTCAGTTTGGTTCCCTTGTACATGCCTAGATAGCCCGTATCTTACCATCTCAGTCTTAACCAGTTCACTCGAAAGAAGTTTACAAAACCCTTGACAGATGTTAAGACTTGGACAAGCTAGGAACTCTGGGTAGACAGGGAACTTGCGCCTTTGCGACAGTCTGCAGTAACGAAGACGTAACCTGAGTTGCGCATTAACGCAATTCGGGGTGCAGTGGGTGCCATGAACTTCGAAGCTACCCCTCAGTGTTGGTGCCTCTACTGCCTCTTTAAGGTTTGATAAGGGTTCTCCTACTTGTCCGTGCCATGTGAATCAACTAGCTGAGTGGACCTAGTTGATTAGTCGTTGCCCCAGTTGCTACGTGACAACTTGTCAACAGAGTGAGATTTCTACCTATTCCTCAGCTTTGGGTACCTCAGCTTCGCAACAACATGGTGGAAAGGAAGCTTTCTAAGCTAGCAATATCGACGTCTATTACTGCATTCCTTGCTGCTGATGGTAGGCAAACAGGGCGGAATCGAGCTTTACTTAGCCCTACCAACCCAAGACCCACGGGTGCCAGCCCTTGCTGTACTACCCTTTTAGGAGTATGTACGTTGTTTATGAGTCCGACGTACCATAACTCAGATGATCCTTAGGTTATCCATTTTCATCAATACTATTTTTTTGAGTTTTGGCAGACACCATGACTTTCTCCTTATCTGAAGCATTACGCGGCTTTGAGCTACGCCAGAGCCACTTGACGCGACTGTTCCCTGACTATTGCTTGCAGCAACGACAGCAACAGTTGCTCATTAGACTTCAGCCGAGCTTGAATTTCGACCAGTGGCAATCTACCAATGCTAGTGAACCTAGCATTGGCGATCCCAATCTTGATGAAGCCAGGGCAAAGCTAACTGCTTATCTCACTCGACAAGCTGAACGTACAGTATCTAGTTGGTTAACAGGTCTGCCAGTTTCTAAACCCCAACGTCCTTTAAAGCAAAAATTGTGGCAAGGCCTATGTCAGGCTGGCCTGGTTCTGGAATTGCTGATTCGGATTCCGGTCTTGTTACTCGAGTTGCTCATAGCTTTCCGGCTTTCACAGCAGGTGCCATTTCAGCATTGGTCACCCGAATCGCGAGCTAAGCTGACACAGCTCTTGCAATTTCGTCAACTAGTTGAGGATCTAAAGCAGGCCCCCATTAGGGCAGTGCAAATAGATCCAGATTTGGGTAAGGAGAGGCTCAGGCTTTGGGTCGAGGCAGGTGAGCAGGCCGGTAAGCTGTTGTTTCTGCGTCTTCCTTCCGCTCGTGAGTTACCGCAAAAGCGCAAGCCATTTACTTGGAGATTAAAGCGGCTGTTGGACTGGCCTGTAGCTCTGGCATTACTGATCTGCCTCAGCCCAATAATGCTTACCCTAGCGTTACTCATCAGGGTTCACTCATCAGGGCCAAGCTTGGTACGCGAGTGGAGAGTTGGAGCGCGAGGCCAGCTCTTTCGGGTGTTTAAGTTTCGCACTGCGGCAGTGAGTGGTTTAGCCCCGTTGGGTGCTTGGTTATGTAAACAAGGCGTTGATAGTCTACCTCAATTGTTGAATGTATTGCGAGGGGAAATGAGCTTGGTGGGTCCACATCCTCGATCACCTGATGAGGTAGCCGATATCAAGAGTTCAGCCCGGGCTGTATTTAATGCTCGCCCGGGTCTGATCAGCCCACAACCATCAACTACAGCAGATTTTGAGGCATCTGTTTCTTCGGGCTGGACCTATATACAGAATTGGTCACTACAGCGGGATCTACGTCTGATGTTGCTAGTAATTCTTAGTTTTCTTGGCGGAAGCAGATAAGAATCCCTTTGCTGATGAAAAGACATGTGACTTTCGATACATCGGGATGTTATGGATCTGTTGCATCGTTCCCCAGCAAAAAGCACCGAGTTTCTTAACCACAAATTAGCCAATTACTAAGCTAATCGTCCTGATAATGTCCCTAAGCATTGAATAGATAAGTGGAAAAAGCTACTAGAATGCCCCGTGCTCCTGCGCACTCTAGTTGATCTCCTAAGTCACTGTTTCAAGCTCGACCCTGTTGATTTCTTAAAGGAATAATGCTGAACACGCTTCCCTCCCTAGCTAGTTAGGCTAGTGTTCTCTAGGGGGTGCTTTCCCCTTAAGTTTTTCAACATCTCAATAAACTTAGGATCAACCACAACCTTGTAGCCTTGCCCCGACTCTTTGCTAATTAAGGTTGTCGTTAATCCTCCTCCAATCTGTTCAGACAGACGCCGAGAGCGAACTGAACAGGTCCGGATAGCTGATAGGCTAGTTGGTTTAGCCTATCTAGCTTTCCGGGAGAGATACTTATTTAGAAATAGACTGTTCAGTTGAGAGAATTTACTGCTGAAACTCACTCCGGTAGGGCTAGATGAACGCTTCTCAGATCCCAATGCCTCAAGAGAATTCTGCTTCCCATCAAGTTCAGGTAGAAGATTCTTGCCCCAATTCCGTTACGTTTGAGCAGCAGCAAGACCGCCTATTCGTAGGCGGATCCACGCAACCTAGCTCCCAATACTTACTTCTAGAACTCAAATCGCTCGTGAATTGGCTGTATAGATCTTCAGCGCAGCAAATTTACTTAAGCCCAAGTTTGAGTGAGGCTAAATTGAAGCTTTGGGCCGATGGTTGTGCCCAGACCAAGAGGCCGGCATTTATTCAGGTTCCTCTTCATTCTGAGTTGCCTCAGAAGCGGAGACCAGTCAGCTGGTTGTTTAAGCGGTTGATAGATCGCGTTGCTGCTGCGCTGATACTTTTGCTGGTTAGTCCGGTCATGTTGGGTTTGGCCTTGGTGGTTCGAGTTCAGTCTCCTGGGCCTATTTTCTTTCGGCAGTGGCGGGTAGGTGAGCAGGGCAAGTTATTTCAAGTTCTCAAGTTCCGCACAATGGTCGTGAACGCTGAGCAGTTGCACCATCAAGTGATGGGTAAACAACAGGGTTTACACAAGCGGGAGGATGATCCCCGCATTACCGCTTCAGGACGGTGGATGCGCAAGTACAGCTTGGATGAGTTGCCGCAGTTAATTAATGTGCTGCGAGGGGAAATGAGTTTGGTAGGTCCTCGGCCTTGGGCTTTGTATGATGCAATTCGGATTAGCCCGGAGGGACAGAAAAGATTGAATGCGCTGCCGGGTATTACTGGAGCTTGGCAGGTGGAGGCTCGCTCAACGTTGTTGGATTTGGATACGGTGAATCGTTATGACTTGGAGTATTTAGATGAGTGGTCCCTGTGGCGAGACTTTGAAATTCTACTCATGACAATTCCTAAGGTACTTTCAGGATTTGGAGCCTACTAGTTAGATCGTTGAGAACAATAATTTCTCAAGCTTCCAACTTCTAAACTTATTTCTGTTGAGTGTTATAATCTAGCGAAGCCTATCGATTGCATAGTGGCTAACGAATATCTTATGGTAGTCTATTACCCCTCTTTCAATCCTTTTCACGATTGAGCACAAAGGCACTGCTTCTTGGCCCTATTGTTGGAGAAAACCTAAATGTTTGGTGTCACTGTAAACCACTTCCATAAGCAAAATTACCCTGCATCAGTTAAGAAGTCTACAGAATTCTCACTAGCACTCCTAAAAAATTGCCCAGAGGTGACCTCAATAATTCTGGTGGATGGCTCAACCGAACAAGATTTAGAATTGAAAAATTACTGTGAATCTCTAGGTGTAATTTACAAACATGCTGGGAGGTTAATGTCATTCGCAGAGGCCTATAATTATGGAGCAAGCTTCTTAAAAGAGGACTGGATTACTACAATGGCATCTGATATTTACGTTTATCCGGACACCTTTTCCAAGTTCAAAGAGTTCATAGAAAAGCATAAGCACCTAAGTATTGGATGCCTGATTCCATATTTATCGACAAGTGATTTTCCAGTACAACAAACCTCCCAAACAGCTAGAAGGCACAACTGTTATGCTTCTGTAATGACCTTTAATCTGAACATATTTCCAAAGCATGTATTCAAAAGTATTGGAGGTTTGTCCACAAAATACACTGGTAACTTCAATGACATCAAGGCAAGTTTAGAGTTGCAGAGGCTAGGCCTGGAGATTTTTCTTGTAGATGTATATGTACAGCATTATGGGAGTTTGACGCTCCGCCATGGCAGTAATGCCAGCAGTAGTCAACATGACAAAGAAAGATTTTACCTAGAGCATCCTGAGCTTACGTGTGAAGGCGGACTTTGGAATTTAAGACTTGACTATTTTTTCCGCAGCCCTATTATTAAATATATATATCGTCTTTCTAGTAATATTCGAAATCGAAATGTTAGGGAGAGATTGATAGGACTTGGAGGGTGGGTGTATAGATTTGTTCCTAGGCTTCAGCGAATTGATTCTTAGACGTTTAGCCTTGACAAAAAAACAACTGAGGTAGCATCAGCTCTAGTGCAGAGCTGATGCTATAGTGTCGTAAATTCCATTTTCCGTGTAGACCCATTGAGAGAAAATTCAGGTGTTCAGAACTAGCCTTAATTGTTCATTAACAAGCAGGCTTCTAGATAAGTCATGAGCAAAATGCCTATAAAGATCTCAGCTTGGGTTAAAAAGAAGGCTGTTAAAATTACCTCTTGGCCGAATAAAGTTGACACTGCTGTTCTTTATATTGAGGTAAGAAATGAGTAGTTTTCTCACTAAAGCTGTTAAAAATTCTACATGGACAGGAATTGGATCACTTGGTACCGCGATTCTAGGTTTTCTATTCGCAGGTACCACTATCCGCTGGTTGGGAGAGGCAGAGGCAGGGTTTGCCATTGCTATTAGCACCATTGCTGGAATTAACAATACTTTTAGTGGCTTAGGTTTAGGTGCTGCTGCTACTCGAGTTATCAGTAGAGCTTATGCTGAAAACGATACCGAAACGATAAAAAAAGTGACTGGCGTTTGTTTCTCAGTATCACTTGCTTTTGGTCTTTTAGGGTTTCTTTTATTTACTGGAGGTGCCTCAGCCATCGTGGGTTGGGCAAAGTATGAGGGCGATCCTACCAAAGGGCAATGGTATTGCATCTTAGCTGGTTTATTCTTTCTCTTTAGTCAAATCTCAAACTACTTCATCATTTTACTGACCTCTATACAACGCTTTGATTGGGAGGCCAAGCTTGTTCTTGCTTTTAATTTAGCGAATGGGCTGGGTGGACTCATCTTACTCAGAATGTTTCCCAGTATTCTTACAATCGGCTTCACCTTAACCACAGTGTCTGCTATTCAAGCGTTGTCAGGGGGGCTGATCGTTGCGAAGTTATTTGGTTTTTATTCATTACCCTCTTGGCACAAGGCAACATTTTTAGAGCTTTGGTCTTTTGGACGCTGGATGTATTTAACTCAAATCATGGGTTCGCTGGCGAATGGACTAGACAAAGTTTTTCTAGTCTCCTTATTTGGTAGTGCCTCTTTGCCCTTTTATACCTTTGCTCAGAGAATCTATCAGACTGTTCATACTACGCTGGTGAGCCAAGCGAAATACTTGTTCCCCATGCTTGCAGCACAGGGAAAAGAGATTGATATAGTTGCTGAGAGAACCGAGGAGCGCTTGTGTTGGTTCATTAGCTTAATCGCTAGCCTTATCTACTCGGGGCTAATTATTGCTGGACCAGCTCTAATGACCGTTATTGTTAACATCCAGTTTGCTAGAAATGCTGCATTCCAACTGTTTATTTTCTCTTGCGTTGGCTACATTCAAGCTTATTCAATCGTGCCATTCTTCTTTGGTTTAAGCAAAGGTGACGCAAAGGGAAATTGGATATACCAAACTATCACCGGGGTTGGAATTCTTCCTCTTATAATCCTGTCGTCTCTTGTACTTGGCTTTAAGTATGCGGTCCTTGGAAATTTAATGATCTTAGTAGGGGTTATTTATCTTGCTCGACGTGGCAAAGCCAAAGTAGATTGGCAAACTTTCATGTTCCAGTTAGTCAGTCCTCTGTATTCATCCCTGCTGATAATGGGTCTAGCATGTGTAATACATCTTGTTCTAACTCTTCAGAACGCCACTGTTATTACACAGTTTGTGGCAATGGGGGCTTTTTATCTGCTGGTACTATTCTCAATTGCCCGTCTCGAACAGAAGTATCTAGGTGGAAGACATCGATTAGAAACGCTTGGGCGTGCTCTATCCTTGATTCTATCCAAGTTAGGACTCCCCAGCGAGTTTTTCTTGCGTATACTTGGCATTCCAGTTTTAAGTAAGTAGGAGTTATAGCAACCATTGAAGACTATCGCGCTTATTGACACTGCCTGGACTGGTCACCATCCAACCTATTTCAAGCTTTTTACTAAGACTCTATTGGAATTGGGGCATCAGGTTATGGCTTTCTGTCCTGAGCCTGATCAATTAAGAGAGCAGATCAGTCAGAATTGTCCAATTTTGAGCGAGCGACTTCATGCATTTAAGATCTGTGAACCACAGCTCAGCCAATTTCCAATTCCGAAACTACGTGCAACACTCACTACGCTGGCACGGTGGCGTTCTGCCTCAGCTAGCCTTAGCAAGGCTATTGCAACAGTTGGAACTTCTCCTGACCTAGTCTTCTTCTGTTGGATTGATCATTATCTAGGAGCCTATCTGTTGAAATATTGGGTGGACAAAGTTTTCCCTTACCAATGGTCTGGGCTGTACTTCCATCCAACTTATTTAAGATTAGAACAAGAGCGTATACCCAAGAATTCTGCTCTTAAGTCTTCCTCCTGTTCAACTGTCGCGATCCTTGACGAGGGAGTTACCGAAAAACTAAAGGATGTTATGGGAGGAAAACCTGTCATAACGTTCCCTGACTTTACAGATGAATCCTCTCCTGATCTTGACTTTCCAGTTGTAGGGGAAATTCAGCGAAAAGCTAATGGAAGAACAATAGTCAGCCTACTGGGATCTCTGCAAAAACGAAAGGGCTTTTTAACCCTTCTAGAAATTGCTCAGAGATCAACGGAACGAGATTGGTTCTTCGTCTTCGCTGGCTATCTAAATGAAAATACCTTCTCTCCACAGGAGTTAGCCAGGATACAAGATTTTGTTGAAACAACACCATCAAACTGCCTTTTTCATTTTGAACGAATTCCTGATGAACCCCAGTTCAATGCTTTAGTTGATGTATGCGATATTTTATGGGTTGTGTACGATAATTTTCCTCATAGCAGCAATATGCTTGCCAAAGCAGCCGTTTTTCAAAAACCTGTGCTTGCAAGTAACACTTTCTGTATTGGTGAGAGGGTTCGCCAATTTCAACTAGGCTTAGGGATTGATGAGGGGGATGTAGATCAAGGTATAAAAGCTCTAGCTCAGTTATGTGGTTTGAGTCACAAAGGCAGCTCGTCAGAACTACAATTTGGCTTTGAAAGCTACAAATGCTTACACTCGACTAAACAACTTAAGATAGCGTTTAAGGCTGTTCTAGATTTAATCTGAACTTTCTAAAGAGATTAGCCCTATTGCATTACCGACATTTAGAGACTGAGGCTATGGTGACATCAATCAAAACAACGACTAAACCGGCTACGTACTACATTCTATTAATCATTGCTTTTATTGGTTTTTACGGGAGCCTACTAATTATTTTTGCTCGAGATACTACCCTGGCTCGTGGAGGGGTACTTCCTTTAAGTAATGCGCTGACTTATATGGCCCTGCTCCTTCCAGTAGGTTGCGCTTTTTATGTAGATCCTATGTTTCGTTCCTGGCTTACGAGCCCGTGGGGGATTTGCTATATCCTAGCCATGATTTATTACGCTATTTTAGGCATCCTTCAAGAATTTGATGCTCTTTTTTTTGCATCGGATTTGTACCTGGTTATAGCACTGCTTACAGGTATGGCGCTGTTTAGATTGGCCATGAGGTTGCCAAATCCTGAATTTCATTTTTCTGTTCCCGCTCTAGTTTCTACGTTTATCTTGCACTATGCATATTTATATGCAGTTCCTGTAAGTGAGGTATTTGAGTCAGCCAGGCTGCTTACTCAGAACAATATTGGTTATGTTTATTCTGCCGTTTTACTGCCTCTAACTGGCCTCGGACTAGGTACATTAGCACGAAAAAACTTAGTTTGGTTTGGAGTGTTTTTGCTATCTATTGTGATACATGTTTACAACGGCGTGTTGGTGGGTTCAACTCGGTCAATTGCACTGAGCTTAGCTACAGTTCTTCTATTCTCTACAGTAGGTGCTTTGTATAAAATTCACCAAGGGGTAATTACTAAAGCTAAGTCTGTATATGGAAAATCTATCATCTTAGCAGTTATTTGCTCCTTAGGAATATTGCTAGCTATCCTGAGCGGTAATCTTTTCGCGACTTCTAGCACCATTGCTGCGAGGCAAAATGATGACACAGGAGCCCTTCGGATTATTGAAAAGGATTCGGCGTTTGCTGAGTTGAGTGACTTTCAATATTATTTCGGAGGTGGGTTGGGCCATACCTTTCAATCAACTCAAGGGTATGAAAGCTCTGCTCTTCATATCAGCATCTACACTTTCTGGCTAAAATTCGGTGGTATCGTTTTCTGGCCCATTGCTATTTTCCTGTACATAGTTATGCCGCTCACATTCTTTATAGCTTGGTTGAAACCTGATTATTTTGACTCAAAACTGCGCAGTGCAATTTTGGTAGTTCTTCCAGGCTTATTCGGCTGGGTTTTCTTGCTTTCTATCTCCGGTGGATATTCGGAACATTCATTTTTAGGTGCCGGCTTCTCTCTAGGAGTATTCCTGCACGTGAAGCAACAAGGCCTTTACCCCTTATTGCCAACTTCACGAATTAAAACTTTTGAGAACAGCGCTCAATAAAACGCGAGGCGATTAGCGATGATTCATAGACAGTTAAGAACCCCAGTTGTATTTTTGATTTTCAATCGGGCCGACACAACAGAGAAAGTATTCGAGGCTATCCGCCAAGCAGCACCGCCTATGCTCTTAGTGGTTGCTGATGGTCCTCGTCAAGATCGTTTAGGTGAAGCAGAAAGATGTGCTGTTACTCGTGCCATCATTGACCGCGTCGACTGGGATTGTAAAGTCTTAACTAACTACTCTGATATTAATCTGGGTTGCAGGAAACGTGTTTCTAGTGGATTGGCTTGGGCATTTGAAATCGTTGATGAGGCAATCATCCTTGAAGATGACTGCTTACCACATCCTACATTTTTTCAATTCTGCGATGAACTGCTTGAGCGCTATCGGTACGATCAGAGAGTAATGTCTATTGCTGGCACAAACTTTCACTTTGGCAATAGAAAAACCGAATACAGTTATTATCTGTCTCTCTACCATGATTGCTGGGGATGGGCAACATGGAAAAGGGCATGGCAATACTATGATGCTGATATGAAGCTTTGGCCAGAAATGCTACGGAGCAACTTCCTGATCAATAAGCTCCGTAGCTCACGAGCGGCTAAGTATTGGTTTGAGAAGTTTCAGCTAGCATATCAAAATCGTGTAGATAGTTGGTTTTATCGTTGGCTGCTCTCCTGTTGGCTGCAAAGTGGTCTTAGTGTTGTTCCTAGTGTAAATATGGTTTCTAACATCGGCTTTGGTTCAGAAGCGACTCACACCGTTGGTGGTGTAAGCCCTTTTGCAAATATGCAAACAGAAGCGATCAATTTTCCCCTAGAGCACCCATCCTTCATCTTACAGAATGTTGAAGCTGATAACTTTACTCAAAGCTCTAGATTTTACGCTGAGCGACCAGGTTTTTTAGCGCGTTTAAAAACGAAAGTAAAAAAGATATTTTAGAGTAGAAAACAAAGCGGTAGTAATATTGGGTTACAAGTATGCAAAAAGCATTAGAGAGGTTTGTTCTTGCTTGCAGAAATCCCTTGACTGAATACGTCCACTTTCTCATAAACTGGTGGCGTAATCACATCAAAGTCTCTGGCCTTTATCAGGGATATTTCACTTTTATTTCTAGCTCTAAAATTGCTGGCAGCGTGAGGATTTGCGATCATGCAAAGCTATTTAGATGCGAGATTGGAACTTTTACTTACATTGGAAACAATACACATATGTATGAGACTACTATTGGTAAATTTTGTTCTATAGGACCGAATTGCCAATTCGGTTTAGGGATGCATCCTTCGCGAGAATTTGTCTCGAGCCATCCAATCTTCTTCTCAACAGGGAAACAGGTAGGCATAACATTTGCAGACAGGAACTACTTTGAAGAGAAAAAGCCTATTGAAGTAGGAAACGATGTTTGGATCGGTGCTAATGTTACAGTTTTGGACGGTGTGACTATTGCAGATGGTGCAATTATTGCTGCAGGTGCAGTAGTAACGAAAGATGTTCCTCCCTATGCAATTTACGGTGGTATTCCAGCTAAGCTAATTCGCCACAAATTCGAGCAAGAACAAATAGAGTTCTTATTGAATTTCAAGTGGTGGAATCAGGATGAAAAGTGGTTGAAAGATAGGTTTAAAGACTTTCATAATATAGACGAATTCATTCGGCTTCATAAACCTTGCAGTAGCTTCGAAGTGGAAAGTAAAGACAAACTGTTTCTAGAACCTAAACAGAAAAGTTGTTCAGCAGCAAGTGAGGAATCTCAAGATTGTTAACAGGGATCAGTGATTTTGCTAATCAAGAAATTTGGATGCGCTAACGTAAGGTTTTATGAGTGTACAAAGACTGATTGCAACATTACTTAGAGAACCTGGCGTTTACATTAAACGCTGGTTTAGGTGCCATCTAGTTCAGTATAAAAACCCAGGACTAACAATTGGATTTCCTATTGCTTGGCTTTACGATGATCTCAGCGGCATAGAAATTGGTTCTCAAGTTGTTATAGAAGCGTTCTCTGATATTGTTGTCCTGACTAAATCACCTTATAGCAAAGTACCAGGCCGTCTAGTTATCCAGGACCGCGTGCTTATTGGTTCACATTCCAACATTCGGGCCGCAGGAGGAGAAATCTCTATTGGCCGCAACTCTATTTTGGGCCAACAGGTATCATTAATTGCCTCAAATCACAGGATATCTAATGAACAATCCTATCAAGATTTAGAATGGGATGAAATCAAAACAGGTGTTTTTATAGATGAGAATGTATGGCTCGGAGCAAGAGTGACAATTTTACCTGGGTGTTCTATCGGTAAAAACTCAGTAATTGGAGCAGGTAGCGTGGTCACAAAAAATGTGCCTGCCAATGAAGTGTGGGCTGGAATTCCTGCAAAAAAACTTAGAGACGTATCTAGTGGAATTAGATTAACTGCAGATAAGGCTTAGTTGATGTTGAGCGTTGCTCTCACAGATATCTCAAGTGACACAGAATGTTCTTTTCCAAACAGATTTGGAGGTGGAAATGCAAAACCGGCCAATGATTGACATTATATTGCCAAATCTAAACAAGGCAAGATTTATCAAAGATTGTATTTCTTCGCTTAAAGAACAAACTTTTAGCGACTGGCGTTGTGTCGTTATTGATGGGTTCTCTGATGACGGCTCTTGGGAAATTATTCAAGAGTCAGCTTTGCAAGATAAGCGATTCGAGCTACATCAACTGCCTAAGTCCGGCCTATATAATAGCTGGAATTTTGGTTTGTCTAAGGTCAGTAGCCCCTACTTTTGTATTCTAACCAGCGATGATGTCTGGGAAAAAGATTGGTTAGAAACTGCCATTCAAAGTCTTGATGAGCATGAAAGCGCAATATGTGCTGCTGCTCGAACTCGGATTCTTTACGAAGACTCTCAGCCAGGCGGCATATTGTCAAATAATCTAATCGGGGAGCGTTTCTTCATGACTGATAGTACCTCTCCACAACTTAGATGTGGCGTTACTGATAGCGTGGCTCAATACTTTCTTGGTTCCATATATGCCAGTGTTCATTCTGTCGTTCTCAGAAGCAGTATTTTAGAAACAGGTGGACGATTTGCTGAAGATCTTGGAAATGCGGCTGACCAAGATTGGTTTATGAAGATTGGTCTTCATGGTGATGTTGTTTATCACCCTGGAATAGAAGCAATGTGGAGAGTTTATAAAGGTCAAGCTACAGAACTAAAGGAGCAAGAGCAAAAAGGAAAAGCAATTCGGGAGATTCACAGCCGCAATCGGCAGTTGATTGCAGCAAAGCTAGGAGGGTTTGGCAAGGAATTTATAGCCATTGCAGAAGAATACGACAAGCGTTTACTAGAGTATCATTTTGATAGGCCTAATTTCACCAATCTCTTTCTTCAGCCATTAACAGAGTTTCCAAAACTTCTGAGAATCTTCTCTGAAAGCCCAAAAGCATTAATTACAGATTTCTTATGTAAGCTATCGGGTAAGAGCTACTTCCTAGAAGGTAGCTTAGCCGTAGCACGTCTAGCTCATGAATCTATGGAGCGCTCATCCAACTACCTTCAATCTCAAGATCCTGATATTTGCTCAGCCTCATAAAGCTATTCTTATGAATCCTCTGAATATTATTGTTGTTAACGATCACCTACATGTTGCTGGTGGTTCAGATCAGATTGCGCTCTCCAGTGCAATAGCCTTAGCGGATAGAGGATATCAGGTAACAATTTTTTCTGCTGTTGGTCCAGCTATCCCTGAATTGCTTCATCGAGAGAATCTCAGCTTAATCTGTTCTGAACAGCTTCCTATCCTAAAGGATTCTGACAGATTACGAGCTTCTGTCCAAGGGATTTGGAATGCTAAACCAGCTAAAATGCTGGCTGACTTACTACAGACTCTCAGTCCTCATGAAACGGTTATTCATGTCCATTCTTGGACTAAAGCCCTCTCTTCGAGTGTAGTTAGTGTTGCACTTAAGAAAAAATTTAGAGTAGTCTTTACCTTGCATGACTATTTTATTGCCTGTCCAACTGGCTCTTTCTTCAACCATCCTAAACAAACCATTTGCAACTTAAGCCCAATGGGAGTGGCTTGTTTGAAAGAAAATTGTGATTCACGTAGTTATTCACATAAAGCATGGCGGCTAGGTCGGCAATTTGTTCAAGCCGAATTTGGTCTAATCCCCAAAGATGTAAAAAACTTCATTGCCATTTCCAACTATAGCCGCTCAGTCATAGAGCCCTATTTACCTAAAGATGCTGTAATTCACTTAGTTGATAATCCTATTGCAATTGCTCAAGGTGCTCCCGTCAGCGTTCGGAAGAATAATCACTTTGTCTTTGTTGGGCGATTGGCCAAAGAAAAAGGCCCCAATCTGTTTGCTGAGGCAGCTCAAGAGCTTGGCTGCAAAGCTCTCTTTGTTGGAGATGGAGAGTGCCGTCAGCAGATCTCTCAAATTAACCCAACTGCTGAAATTACTGGCTGGGTATCTCAAAGTGAAGTGGCTGGTTATTTAAAACAAGCAAGGGCATTAATCTTTCCGTCTCTCTGGCACGAGACTCAAGGATTAGTCGTCGCTGAAGCAGCTGCAATGGGAGTGCCAGCCATTGTTCCTAATACCTGTGCAGCTAGAGATTTTGTAGTTGATGGGATCACAGGATTTTGGTTCAAAGGTGGCGATTCAGAGGACTTGAGGCAGAAGATAGCTCAGCTCAACGATCCAGAACTTGCCCACAAAATGGGACTAGCTGCTCATGAACGTTATTGGTCAAACCCCGCAACTATTGAGCGGCACGTGGAGCAATTAGAGAAAGTTTATGCCAACATCCTCATCTCTTAGTAAAGCGCTCGAAAAAGGCTAACCATCATTAAGATTCTACAAATGCACGTTTGTCATTTAGTTCAAAATTGTGCTGGAGGTGCTCCTCGCATCGCAGACTTTCTAGTTACAGCTCAATCTAAGGCAGGGTATCAAGTATCTGTCATCATTTTACGAGAGCGTAATCCAGAGTGGAATATATTTAAGGATGCGAACAGCGTAGATGTTCTCAATATTGAAACTACTAATTTAAAGCTTCTAGGATCCAATCTAGCAGGACAAGTTTATTCCGAAGCCCTAAGAACTATCAAGTTGAAAGACGCTCTCCTTAAGTTAAAGCCAGACATTATTGTCGCCCACACTACCAATGTTGCCCGCACACTATACATGGCTTCATTAATTCCTGGCATGCCAAGAATTCCCTATATTGCTTATATACATTCCGACTTGGAGTCTGAAGTCCGAGCAAATCTAAAACTGAATTGGGGCCCGCTAGTGAAGTTGGCTCTTCAATTTAGTATACGAGCACTGAGCCAAGCCGCTGGGTTGGTGTTTGTCTGCCATTCCTTGCAAAAGAGATTGACTCAACTAGGCTTGGTTCACCGAAACTCCATTGTGGCCTATAATCCGTTTGCTCCAAGTGCTCCTCAAGTGGGCTCTGAAACCCCTCTTCATCCTGTGGCTGAAGGCTGGCTGCAGGATCTAGAACGAGTAACCTTCGTTTCAGCTGCTCGCTTCGATCCTCAGAAAGACCACAAAACTCTCCTAAAGGCCTTTGCCCAAGTTATTCAGACATACCCTAATGCTCGGCTGATCCTTCTAGGTGACGGACCACTTTTTGAGCAATCTAAAGATCTCGCTAACACGCTGAATCTTCAAGAAGAGGTTCTCTTTGCGGGACATGTTTCTAATGCTAGAGATTATTTCAGGCGCTGTAGGGCTCTCGTCCTGTGCTCCCATTGGGAGGGTTTACCCCTTGTTCTGGTAGAGGCCATTTCTAGTGGAGTAACTTTTATTGCCAGTGATTGCCCTACAGGTCCGCGTGAGATTTCCGAGATTTTTGAGTGTGGCACCTTATTTCCGCCAGGAGATTCCAAGGCACTTGCTGCGGCATTTAAGGATCACCTCAAATCAAGTACGCCTGTAGCTCTCAACGCAGAGCAGATTGATTTATTTGCTCCCCAAACCTGTGTGAATAAGCTGGATAGCTTGCTCACATCTGTACTAGAAATGACTTGTTAAACAAAGTCTTTATACTTGAGGTTCAAGATTGCTCTGATCCCTACCAACGATTAACAGAAGGTCTACTATATCTATCCTTAGCTATCTAAAAAGTTACACTTCTGTAAACCCAAGCTCTTTTCATGATTTTTCTGACGTTATTGAGATTTCAGCTGCCATGCAAATCTCCGCGTGTTTAGTTTGGGTAGAAAAATTTCCCAAATACATAGATTCTTGTTAATCCTGTGAGTATCTGAATTGTTTTCAGGCCAACTTGAATTACAATATGATTGACAATGTTTGATTGGATCTGTCTGAATCTCGAACTTTAGTTGTCGACAGGGCTCTGCACTACTGCGTAACGAAAAACCTTTACGCTAGCTTTCATACCTTGAGAAACCTAGCGTAAAGCTCCTTCCTTTCAAGTTTAAGTGCCTTTCTCCAGGGAATGAATGTAGGCCAGATAGGGTGCGCTATCTAACGCCGATTACCTTCTAGGCTCAGGAGAGTCGACTAACATGAAGATTGCTCAAATTATTGAAGCCACCGGCGGTGGCACAGGACGGCATGTCTTAGACATAGTAGATGGGCTGCATGCCAGAGGCGGTCATGAGTTGCATCTGCTACACTCTCTTAATAATGCTGATGCGACTTATCGAAATCGATTACAACAACCTCGTCCGTGGTTGCATACAAACGAGGTTGATATGAAACATCCGATCTCGCCTGTAGCAGACGCAGTGGCAGCTTTAAAGCTAGCAGATTATCTCCGGAAAAAAGGACCGTTTGACGCGGTTCACCTCCACAGCTCGAAGGCAGCAGCAGTGGGTGGCCTAGCTGCTCGTCTTGCGGGTGTACCCCAAATCGTGTTTACCCCAAACGCATTTGTCTCAATGGGTAAGTCGGGTTACAAGAAAGCTGCGTTTCAGAAAGTTGAAGGTATTTGTGCTCGCCTATCCCACCGAGTTATTGCAGTATCTCCTGAGGAAAGAAACTACGCTATCTTTAATGGCGTTGCCTCAGCACAACAGGTAATTTTGATCCCAAACTGTATACAACCTCCTGATATCACGCTAGATCGTGAAGACAGAGCACGTCTCAGAGCAGAGTGGGGTATTGGCGAAAATACACGAGTGATTGGCAGTATCGGGCGTTTCATCCTTCAAAAGGATCCTGCTTTGTTCATTGAGACGATTGCTCGTCGAGCAATTCGCTACACTGCCCAAGAAGAAATGTACATAATGGGTGGAACAGGGGATTTAGAAGACGAGGTGAAGAGCTTAATAGCCAGACGAGGGCTTGAGGGCAGGGTCAAATTGATTGGCTTTCGCACCGATATGGATGCAGTTCTTAGTAGTTTGGACATTTTTGTGCTGCACTCTCGATATGAAGGTATGCCATTGACGATTTTAGAAGCGATGGGCCATGCTCTTCCTGTGGTTTCGACTGACGTTCCTGGCGTCTCTGAACCCTTAGAGGAAGGTGGAATTGTAGTTGAGATTGGAAATCCAATTGCATTAGATCATGCTCTTGATAGGCTGGCTGATGCTGATGTACGCAAAACGATGGGGGAACTCAATCGCGCTCGGGTCAAAGCCAGGTACTCTATATCTTTCATGATTGATTGCCTACTAAAGGTGTATGCGGGAACTCAACTTGAGAGTCCTCAAAGAAAAGCTGTGGCCCTCGAAACAATTCCGTAGCTATATTCAGAGCAACGATCGGCCAAGACCAAGCTAGGCTACAAAAAGCCCGTCAGTTTAGCTTGGTCTTGTTTCACCACTATCTGTCGCCTGTTGTTCAGAGTGATAACCAATACTCAGGAGTTGAGCAGTGTCCGAGATGAATTTGGGCGGCAACCGAGCAGCTACATTGGCTGAGCCAAGCTCAGTCAATATCAAGCAACTATTCACCATCCTGCTGCGCAGACGCTTCTGGGTATTAGGAACTTTTAGCGGCATTTTCCTTCTCGCAACTTTACTGACCATGACTGCGAGACCTAAATACCAAAGTTCTATGCAATTGTTAATACAATCTAATCTTTATCGAGATCAACAACCGGGACAGCGGGAAGGCAGCCAATTTACTGATTCTACTCTTCAGGTGGACTATACTGCTCAGCTTAATCTACTACAGAGCTCTAAATTGATCAAACGGGCTGTGGAGATACTCGAACCTGATTATCCTGATATTACCGTCGCGGAGATCAAATCTTCTTTTGTTCTGACACAGCTACAAAGTAGGCTTGGAACTAGTATTGTGCCCAGTCAGATCTTCGATGCTACCTATATTGCTGAAGACCCTGTTAAAGCAGAGAAAGTTTTGCATGCCCTACAGAAGGTTTATCTAGACTACAACTTAGAACAACAAAACCTCCGCCTAGTCAAAGGGCTCTCGTTTATCAATCAGCAGTTGCCAAGAGTAACAGTAGATGTTACGCGGTCTGAGAGAGATTTAGAGGAGTTTCGAAAAAGGCAAGGATTGATTGACCCAAACCAACAATCGCAAATTTTAACTGCATCTCTTAGTAATATTCAAGAGCAACGTGAGACAATTCGTGCTCAATATGAGGGAACTTTTGCCCGCTACAAATCACTACAGCAACAGCTGAACCGTTCATCTCAGACAGCTTTGCTTTCCACTCGCCTCAGCCAGTCTGGGCTCTATCAATCTTTGCTCGGAGAGATTCAGAAGACCGATTTGCTGCTAGCAGAGCAACGTTTGCGTTTCAGCGACAGCCATCCCACCGTCCAAAAGCTACAGAATCAACGACGGAGCCAAATAGCACTTCTCCAACAAGAGGCAAGTCGGGTTCTAGGAGCAGAGCCCACTGAACTGAACGGTATGGCTGATCGCTTACTCTCAGAAGGGCGATTCGGCAGTACGGATCAGAACTTGGCTAACGGACTCATAGAAGCACAAACGGCTCTATCAGATTTGAGAGCTCGTGATCTAAGTTTTGCTCAGCGAGAGCAGCAAATTCGTTCAGAGCTCAGTAGGCTACCTAGCCTGTTAGCAGATTATGATCGTCTGCAGCCAGAGGTGCAATCCAAGCGTAAAACCCTTGACAAGCTTTTAGAGGCCCAGCAGGACTTAGCCCTGCAAATTGCGCAGGGTGGATTTGATTGGCAGGTTGTTGAAGAGCCAGAGATTGGGGCACCGATTGGTCGGGGCCCTCTGCTACCCCTATTTGCAGGAACAGTCATAGGACTAGCACTAGGAATTGCCGCTGCCCTCATCCGGGATATGGCTGACGACTCTATTCATAGCTCAGATGAATTGAAGCAATTGTCTTCATTGCCTGTGTTGGGGATGGCCCCACTTGCCACAGATCTGTCAGCTAACCCTTTGGAAAAGGCTTTACCCGCCAGTAGAAGCCAGAGCTTAGCTGACTCTGCAAACAACGTGGTTCAGTGGCAGCCTTTCCGAGAGGCAATAGATTTGATTTATCAAAATGTTGAACTGTTAGGCTTAAATGCTTCTTCACCACTAAAATCCTTAGTTGTCACCTCAGCTCTAGCGGGTGAGGGCAAATCAACAATAGCCCTAGGTTTAGCAATTAGCGCTACTCGAACACACCGCCGAGTATTGTTAATTGATGCGGATCTGCGTCGTCCGAGCCTGCACAAGCTGCTCAATCTGCCGAATGAGCAAGGGTTGAGTAATCTACTGATCAGTGGTTCCAATGCTTTCCCCATCAATAACGGTATTAAGCCATCGGGAACGCACCTGGACATTTTGACCTCTGGGCCAACCCCAGTGGACCCAGCAAAGTTGTTAAGTTCTCAATGCATGACAGAGCTGATGGCGTCGCTAGAGGAGATGTATGACTTAGTAATCCTGGATGCTCCCCCCGTTTTGGGAATGGTAGATGCTATTCTAGCGGCAAAGTGCTGCAAAGGCACAATATTAGTGGGACGCGTCGGTCAAGTAACGCGAACAGAGCTAACCCAAACTATAACGACGTTAAGCAAACTGAACGTTATTGGCATTGTGGCTAACGGAGCCAATCACTTCACCAAAGATCTCTTAGAGGACAACCAGTCCTTAGTTGAGTGACATAGCTAAAGAAAGTGGCTAGTCAAGTGCCTGTAGATTAAAAGAGGTTCAGAAGATAATTTGAGCAGATGAATGGTTTTTCAGCTTTTGATGGATAAAAGCAAGAATAGTATTCGCCTGACAAAGGCGGCAGGGTTAGCCAAATGAACCAAAATTTGTTCCGTGATAGCTTAAGAACGACCCATAGCCGTATTGTTGCTTTCGGTCTCCTTGTAGGTTTATTTTATTTGCCTGTCTGGGTAGTGAGTCTGCTACAGCAGATTGTTAGAGGCTCCTCTGGCTCTGTACTAACGATTGCAGCTACTTGCTTGGCGGGTCGAGAACTACAGAAAATTTATGCTCAGCTCTCTCCCTCAGTTACTTCTGAGCGGGAGCGATTGTTAGGCCACGCTTTAATTCTAGGCGGGGTATTCATTTTTCCGTTCTGTCGCTTCGCCCTTTGGCCACAAGCTCTTGTTTGGCTAATGATCATGACAGGCATTGCTCTAAGCTCTTGGGGAAAAAGCTTTTTTGAGAAGAATACATTTTTGACTGCTCTCATTGTGCTCAGTGTGTATCCAGATCCTCGTAGCCTTGCTCAAGGACTATGGAATACATTAACTCCTCCTCTTATGTTGGAGAAGCTTATGGCATGGCTTACTGGTTTAGCTCTGCAAGCTATTGGTCAACCAGCTACAGTAGATGGTGTCTACATCATTTTGTCCTCAGGTAGTGTCGAGGTTGCTTGGGGCTGTAATGGTTTTGGCATGGCCTGCTCAATGGCAGGATCTGGTTTACTTCTAGGCCTATTCTTTAAGCAGAAGTGGAGCCAGACCGTGAGCTTAATGGCTGCAGGCATTGTCCTAGCTCTAGTCCTTAATGTTCCCCGCATTATGGTGATGACCTTGGCTGCCGTCTACTGGGGAGAAGAGTCCTTCAAGTTCTGGCATGGACCTTGGGGCGGGCAAATTTTCTCAAGCATTCTATTCACTCTCTACTACTATCTAGTGATTAAAAGGCTCTTGTCTCAACCTTCCTTAAAGTCTCAAGCCTGACATAAAAATTATTAATAGGCAGCGAAACTCCACTACTGAATTTCTTGCTAGGGTAAAGGGTTTTGAGTGGTTAGCGGCTGCTCTCGGAGTCTATCACCCAGTATCATTCTCCTCATTTGCTGAGTCTCTTGGCACTCTAACCACTAGTAATTGTTAGATAAACCACTGTTTGTTGTTTGCTACTTGAAATGGACAAATTTAGAACAGTAGTAATAGCAGAGCTATGCAGGCGCTAGATATCGTGGAGAGGATACAGGGCAACAACTAAAAGGCAAACTCCTCAAGTTAGGTTTTGGAAACCATATGACCATTTCTGCTCAAGGTAACACAGACCTATTTCTAACTTAGTGAGTTTAAAGAGCTCATGAACTTTTGAGCGGCAGCTTTTGTCACAACTCGATGTGTGTAATGATCACTAACAAAGGTAGGCATAGCATTGACGCGCCTGCTTAGACAGCTATGGGTGCATAAGAGCAGTTGATGCCTGGTCAGATTTTGTAATGTACCAACATTCTCTATGGCCAGCACCAACTGTTTTGAACTAGACGAGCACTCTAAATAGGTTCTAACCATGAAACTCAAAACCATTTGCATGAGCACTATGCTCACTGCTGTGATGATTGCAGGGACAACTTTGAGCCGCCAAGAAGCAGCTCAGGCATCGCCACTGGTAATGAATCCGCCAGTAGTGCTAGGCGCTACTCAGAACGATAGTATCTGGGCTAACCTCTTGAATCTTTTTGGCCTGAGCGATCCTTTCAATGGTCAAACGACCACTAATGGGAACGGGGACAAAGCTGCTAGAGACAAGAAAGGCACGACAGGAACGGTGGATATCAATGGTTCAGCTGAGAAGCCAGATATCCAAGTCAAGAACCTCACGCCGAACCCAAAGCCGGTTCCTACCCCTGCGCTACTGCCAGGTCTTATTGGCTTAGGCGTAGTTGCAATGCGCAAGCGCAGAGCTGAGGAGGCAGCAGCTAGTCAGCAATAGCTCTATCGATAACACTACCTACCTGAATTGATAGACAGGGTGAATTATTGGGTGCAGGTTGTGTACTCAATAACTCACCTTTTTTTGAGTCTCTTGCTTGGTATATCTCCTCTGCAACGTTTAGTTTCTCAATGTTTGAGATGTAGAGTCCATTCTTATCAAGATTAGTGCTTAAAAAGCTTACGAATTTCAAAAGCAAGAGATCCTAATCCTGAAATAGCTAGAAAGCCCTGAATACTAAGCTGATGCTTGTTGAAGCTGCAAGATGAAGAGAACAAGGCCTCTATCGCTCTACCCGCTTTAGATCTTGTAGCTTCAACACCCCGTAGCTCTAAAAAGCCACAAAAAGATATTCCATAGGAGATACATGACTGAAGTTAAACGCGCGCTGATCACAGGTATTACGGGTCAGGATGGCTCTTATCTTGCTGAATTATTACTCGGCAAAGGTTATGAGGTCCACGGCATCATCCGCCGTACCTCCACCTTCAACACTGACCGCATTGATCCCATCTATCAAGATCCTCACACCGACGATGCCCGTTTATTTCTGCACTACGGTGACCTCACCGACGGCACCACACTGCGCCGTGTTCTAGAAGAAGTTAAGCCCGTTGAAATCTTCAACCTGGGTGCCCAATCCCATGTCCGGGTCAGCTTCGACTCCCCCGAATACACCGTTGACGCAGTTGGCATGGGAACCCTTCGCCTTCTCGAAGCGGTTCGTGACTATCAACAGCGCACTGGCATCCAGGTTCGGTTCTATCAAGCAGGTTCTTCTGAAATGTTTGGCTTAGTCCAAGCAGTTCCCCAGAGTGAAACCACTCCCTTCTATCCTCGTAGCCCCTATGCCTGCGCCAAAGTTTATGCACACTGGCAAACCATCAACTACCGAGAATCCTACGGGTTGTTCGCTTGCAACGGCATCCTATTCAACCACGAAGGTCCCCGGCGCGGTGAAACATTTGTGACCCGCAAAGTTACTCGGGCGCTCGCTCGTATCATGGCCGGTCAGCAGGACAAACTCTATCTAGGCAACCTTGACGCCAAACGCGACTGGGGCTACGCCAAAGACTATGTTCAAGCCATGTGGTCAATGTTGCAGCAAGAGGAAGCGGATGATTATGTGATCGCGACTGGCGAGACCCATTCTATTCGTGAGTTTTTAGACGTAGCCTTTGGGCTAGTCAATCTGGACTGGCATCAATATGTAGAAATTGACCCTCGCTACTTCCGGCCCGCCGAGGTGGAGTTGCTCTTGGGCGACTCTACTAAAGCCAGAACCAAACTGAACTGGCAGCCCTCGGTCACCTTTGCACAACTAGTCGAGATCATGGTGAACGCCGATCTGCAAGCCTTAGGTCTGCCCCCTGCCACTTCTTCTAGCGAATCAACCGATGTCGCCTTTATCCGTCAGGCTATTGCGATTTGAGCCACCCACTCACTTTTGACCTTTACCCTTGACCACTATGAGTTCAGGTACCCTGGCGCAAAAGCGCATTCTTGTCACGGGCGGATCTGGTTTCCTGGGGCGGCATGTCGTTGCCGCTCTAGCAGCCCTTGGCGCTGACCCTAACAAAATCACTGTCCCCCGCTCCAAAGACTTCGATCTCCGGCAGATGGAGGTTTGCCAGCAGCTTAGCCAGCATCAAGATGTCATCGTGCACTTAGCTGCCCATGTTGGTGGGATCGGCCTCAATCGTCAAAAACCCGCCGAACTGTTCTATGACAACTTGATGATGGGCACCCAGCTCATTCACGCTGCTCATCAAGCGGAAGTCGAGAAGTTCGTCTGTGTCGGCACGATCTGTGCCTACCCTAAATTTGTCTCTGTTCCTTTTCAGGAAGATGACCTCTGGGCTGGTTATCCTGAGGAAACTAACGCGCCCTATGGCATCGCCAAAAAAGCGCTGCTGGTTCAATTGCAAGCCTATCGCCAGCAGTATGGTTTTAACGGGGTTTACCTCCTGCCTGTCAATCTTTACGGTCCTTGGGATAACTTTGATCCCAACAGTTCTCATGTCATTCCTGCCTTGATTCGTAAGATCTATGAGGCCCAGCAACAGGGGCTCAAGCAACTCCCAGTTTGGGGTGATGGCAGCCCAACCCGCGAATTTCTCTACGTTGAAGATGCTGCTCGCGGCATTGCTCTGGCCGCACTCAACTACAACCAATCCGAGCCAGTTAATCTAGGTACAGGCAGCGAAATCTCAATCCGAGATTTAGTGAATTCGATTAGTGAGCTAATGGGCTTTGAAGGTGAGATTGCCTGGGAAATCAACCAACCCAACGGTCAGCCTCGGCGTTGCCTTGACACCCGCCGAGCCAAGGAATTCTTTGGCTTCTCTGCCGAAGTCAGCCTGCAAGAAGGGTTAGAGCGAACCATCGATTGGTACCGCCAACATGCAACTCCGTTGAAATAGATCACGGAGTTTAAGTGGGGTCTTCAAGCTAGGGCCGCGCTTCCTCAGTGGCCCTTCTCCTAGCAGAATGGCTAACTCTTTAGCCTCTCAGCCTCTACCCGAAGGAGCTCGGCCCTTCGGGTAGAGGTTATTATTCTTGGTGACCTAGCCTAGATTCAACCTCACAAGGTAGCTAGTAGGTATCACTGAACAGCGAGCAAGGGTTACCAGGTAGCCGTTAAGCCCTACTCAGTCCTTGATAAATTTGACGGTGCAGGGGATAAGAGCCACGAGGTTGCTCCTAAGCTCTACTTGCTAACCAGTAAGCGCTAATAGCTGTGCCGTCACGACCCCACCAGGCAGACTGCAAGCGCTACGTGGCAGTCACTCAGGGTTACTAGGTGAGGTAAGAGCTACGAGGTAGCCATTCAGCGTTACTGGGCAACCGGCAAGGACTATGAGCCCGTCGTTCAGACTCATCTAGAAACCCGTAGCTGTCACCCCCTAAAACTCCCCAAAAACCGCCAAAATAACTCCAGCAAAAACACCGATAAAAATCAGCAAAATCGCGAAAGCAACTACAAACTTCCAGAGTTTTGCTGAGCCTGCTGAAACGAGAGCTTCATTATGCTGGGTAGTATAGTTTTGCTGGATAGAGAATTTTATGTCACGTCAGAAACGCACCTCCAAAGTCCTCGAAAGAGCTGAGCGTCGGGCCTCTGGTCTCGTCACTATTGGGACCAACTTAGACCTGGGTAACGCGCTTACCCTAAGCTCTTTTCGTGACCTCATTGAACAGATGCGCGCTAAGCAAGAAGCCTACAACTCCACCCTGTCTCTCATCGACTCTACCTATGTCGAAATGATGGATTTAGAGAAAACCTTGGGCGATTGGACTGAGAAAATGCTGTATGGCGTCGCCTGCAAATATGGCAAAGATAGCCGCGAATACGAGATGGCCGGTGGTGTACGCAAGAGCGTTCAGCTCAAGCGACGGTCCACGAGCAGAATTAAGTCCGGAACAGTAACCTAGGTAAGTCTAGAATCAGCCAACCTTTTGCGAAAGTTGCTAAGCACCTCGGAGCTAAAGTCTAGAGCTACACAAGCCAAGCTTGTAAAAATGGGCTTGGCTTGTGTAGATACATTAGCTTTAACTTTAGCTAGACTTCGAGGTCAGACTTTAAGGTGAGGTTGGCGGTGGTTCATGGGGAACGGAGTAAAGGCGATCGGTTTTAGGCCAGGGCTCAGTGACAAAGCCAGTGCAGACGTCATGGCTAACGCCGGGATGGGTTGCAGCGGCGATGACTTCTAAGGGTAATTTTGGAACCCGATCGGCATAGAGAAGTCCATTCGCTTCCTGAAAGGTATCAGTGAACTGGGTATAGCAGAAGCCGCTAAAGATTTCTAGTTCGTTGACCACCTTCAGCAGGTCGGTGTACCGCAATTCTAATTCCGAGAGATTGGAACTGCGAACATAACCCCAGGCTCGATCGCCCTCCAGATTTTTCTCAGGGGTATAAGCAATACCACCAAACTCAGTCAGCATGATCGGCTGGCCTTGATGGGGATAGTTATCAAGGGTCAACACCCGTCCACCGGGACGCTGGCGCTCGAATAAATCCGCAAGCTTCATCTCCCCGTAACGCTTAAACAGCCGGGTTGGATTATTGTCGTAATCGTGAATCGCCAGAATGTCTGTGTTGGTGCTCTCCCAACCGTCGTTACCAATCACTGGACGGTCTGGGTCCAGAGTTTTGGTCAGATGATAGACGGCTTGAACATAGTTTTGGTGGGCAGTTGCTTCGGTTAGATTGGGCACGCCCCAAGATTCATTAAAGGGCACCCAAGCCACAATGCAGGGATGGCTCTGGTCGCGCTGGATAACCTCAGTCCACTCGTGGATTAGGCGCTCAACAGCTTTGGGCGTAAAGCGGTAGGCGCTGGGCATCTCCTCCCAAACCATTAAGCCCATCACATCAGCCCAGTACAAAAATCGAGGATCCTCAATTTTTTGGTGCTTACGCACACCGTTGAATCCCATACACTTGATCAGCCTGATATCGTGCTTTAACGCCTCGTCTGAAGGCGGGGTCATCAGCGTGTCGGGCCAATAGCCTTGGTCCAACACCAGGCGCAAATAGTAGGGCCGCCCATTGAGCATAAAGCGGTCACGCTGGATCGAGACGCAGCGCATGGCGGTGTAGGACCTGACAATGTTGAGCAGTTTGTCCCCTGACCACAGTTGGAGTTCAGCATCAATGAGGGTCGGTTTCTCAGGGCTCCACAGCAATTCGTTGCGGTAGTCATCAATGCCAGGATCAGACAGGGCGATGCGGCGATGCACTTCCTGGTTGAGCACCTGGTAAGTATCGTTAGCCAGCAACTTACCTTCAACGCTCAATTTCACATTGAGTTGCAAGTTGTCCTGTGGGTTTCCAGCCACAAACGCCTCAAAGCCAATCTCCCAACGCTCGAAGTGTGGTGTCCAGGTTAAGTGGTGAATGTAAGTAGGAGGAACGCGCTCTGCCCAGACTGTTTGCCAGATGCCAGTAGTGCGAGGATACCAGAGGCTATGGGACTTCAGTTGCCAGTCCTGCTTACCTCGTGGTTTTGCCAAATCGCAAGGGTCATCCTCAGCCCAAACCGTGACCCGCTGCGGTCTGTCTGGATGCAGAACACTGGTAATGTCCAATGTGAACGGGGTATGGCCCCCCTCATGGTCTGCTAGCAATTGGCCATTGACCCAGACTCGTGCCCGATAGTCTACCGCTCCAAAATGGAGCAGCACGCGGCCTTCTCCCTGAGGCGCCTCGAATTCGCGCTCATACCAGCAGTTGGGGTGAAAGCCAAGATCGCCGATGCCGCTACGCACAGATTCTGGTGCGAACGGAACTTCAATGGTGTGAGTCCAAGTCGTAATATCCTTGGGTTGGCTGAATCGTCCCTCGTCGTCGAAGGCAAATTTCCAAGGTCCATTCAGGCAAATCCAATTAGGACGTTGCAACTGAGGACGCGGATAGGTCATGTCAGGCAGCATCAACGAAGGCTCCTGTAAGGCTCCCTAAACAAACTTTGGTCAATGCCTGCTTTTGGTCAGATCATTTTTGGTCAAGCCATGCCGTGTTTGGTGCCACTGCCAGGCGTGAGCCAGAATGGTTTCTAGATCTGCATACTCAGGCTGCCAACCCAGCAAACGTTGGGCCTTCCCACTGCTGCCGACCAGCATGGGCGGATCACCGGGGCGGCGCTCAGCCAAGGTGGCAGGAATCGGTGCGCCGGTGACGGCACGGGCCACTGCAATCACTTCTTGGACCGAGAAACCCAAGCCGTTGCCTAGGTTAAACACCTCGGTACTGCCGCCCTTGAGTAGGTACTCCAGTCCCTGCACATGAGCTTGGGCCAGATCGGTAACGTGAATATAGTCCCGCACGCAGGTGCCGTCGCGGGTAGCGTAATCATCGCCAAAGACAGCTATGCTTTCCCGTTGTCCTAAGGCTGTCATTAGCACTAGGGGAATCAAGTGGGTTTCTGGCTCGTGATCTTCACCCAGGCGGCCCTGTGGGTCGGCTCCTGCTGCATTGAAGTAGCGAAAACGAACCGAGCGCAGGCCATAAGCTCGGTCAAAATCGCTGAGGATTTGCTCCACCATCAGCTTACTTCTGCCGTAAGGGCTAATGGGATTTTGTGGGTGATCTTCAGGGATGGGAATTTGCTCTGGCTCGCCGTAGATAGCGCAGGTTGAGGAGAAAACAAAATTTTTGATTCCAGCCTGAACCATCGCCTCCAAAAGAGTCAATGTACCTACCACATTGTTGCGATAGTATTTGCTCGGCTGCGTCACTGATTCACCCACGAAGGTGTAGGCAGCAAAATGCATCACAGCAGCGAAATTGCGGCTTTGAAAAAGCTGATCTAGTAGTGCTCGATCGCCAGTATCCCCTTGGACAAGCTCCACTTTGAGCACAGTCTCGACTAAGTCGCGATGACCATACACCAAGTTGTCTAGGATGACGACCTCATAACCTGCATTCTGCAAAGCCAAAACAGCGTGAGAGCCAATGTAGCCCGCACCGCCTGTCACCAAAATAGAATTTGCCATCGCCGACTGAAGCCCCCTAATGGCTCGGCAAGAAGATTGCACCGAGTCCCCCACCTATACTTCCCTTAAGAGGGAAACTCATTGGCGAAATTCAACAGAGCAGCGCCGAACCTTTGCTACGTAGCAAGAGGCTATCCGGTTTCTGAACGATTTTGTATCTATCGAATGAATGAATGACTCTATCTTGTGTTGTTTGTAACAGGCATCTCGGAAGTCAATCTACCAAGAGAACGATGGATCTGCTGGGGCAAAAGTATTTCATGGGGGCTGAACTGGCAATCCTGCTCGTTAAGTTGTGTAGACCAAGAATGTTTGAGGTTTAATAAATTCCCAGCTCAAATTTGTCCAGCTGAAAGCTGGGAATCAAATCAAAGCTTAACAAAGCTTTTAAACTTAATTTTTAGCAAAGCAACTAGCAAAATTTTTAGGACCATCGTCTCGTCCGAGTCTCTAACCCATGCTAGAAATCACCTTAGTCACGACAACAGCTCAAGCTGCCCAAGCTACTGGGATTGATCAGACTTTTGCCGAGTTGTATCGAATGCTCGAAGAACTTGAGCAACAGGTCAAACAGTGTAGTCTAAGCAATTCTGCTCAGCTGAGTTCAAAATTGCATTCAGTCGCGGCAGAAGCTAGACAAGAGCCATAAGCAGAAAAGCTCCCTGCTAGGCCCAGCCTCGCCTCTACCATGGCACTCATAATCTTGGCCCGATAAGACCTCACCATCATCAATTTCGGTCTTTGAGTGAGTTGTCAATCCTCTGGCACGATCATTTCTGCACACCAATCATTTTCTTGCCAGTTGTCTGGGCCAGCAGTTGGCAATATCTTGCTGCGGTTGAGGGTATGGCTCCATCAAATAGATCTGATGCTTGGCTTAAGTCTGTCTTAGTTCCGGCTGAACTTTCCTGGATCAAGGACAGGTAGTCGATGTAACCACTACGGCAATTGACTCTGAGCTTCTTATAACCCCTAACTCCATCTTCGTAGGAGTTCAGCAGTCGAAACTCATATCCCTCCTCGCCTAGTTGGGTTACGGAGGTAATGTCGAGGTACTCCTGCCATCCTGGTGAGCCCGATTTCTTGCCGTATCTGGTGATGAATCGCCACTCTTGGCTCTGTTGTTGCGCGTAGGCAAGATTGCGCTCATACTCGCCCACCTTTTTCTGCGCTATGGCATGGTGAGCACTGGCTTGCGGCACAGCCCGCATTAATCTAACTGCCTCCTGCCACTGACGCGCAACTGCGTGCCACTCTCCTTTAGAAGTTGCAGATTGAGTTTCCTGAGCAGCCTGCATGGCTTGACTCACCGCTTTGGGAAAGGGATCAATCTGCGATGGGACGGAGTGAGATGAGACTGACGCTGGAGTCGAAGTAGAGCAGCTTGTAATCAGGGTTAGAGAGGCAAGTGCTCCAACCAAGTAGCGGCTCATTAGACTAGGTATTTTTTCTGCATCTTTGCACATAGGGCTTGGGCAAAGTCAGAGGGGGCATTTCTAGAGTTCCCATCACAACATTGCCAGCAACGCACTTAAAGTTTCTTTAGATTTTTTCCTTTTATTCACTTACAAAAGAAAACGAGTCCACTATCTTTTGAAAGGCTCCCTGGTAGATAGCATCATTGTCACCATAGTTAGTTTTTGCAAGAGCAATAACGATGATGTTAGAACCAGCGAGGTTAGAAAAAACAACCTGCTCATCCTCGTATAGGCCAGTAGACTGAAAGGAAATTGCAGGTTGCCCTGCAACTGTCGTGCCCTTGAACTCGCGGGGACTCGCGAACTGATTACTTTGCTCGACCCAGCTCTGTAATGGCAATTGCTGAGCATTGCTGTGTACAGTTATGTTTACATTGGCTGGATATTCTGTTCCTCCCTCGTATGCCCCAGAGCGAATTTTTTGAGCGTGCTTATGGGTCCAGATTTCAACTGCGGATAGCAAGGAGGTTTTGGAATTAGGAGGCACATCTGTGGTGTCGTCCACCACTACATCTTGGCTAGGGTAGCTGAACTGGAAGCCAAAACGAGGGCTCCGGTACTCGGCTTGCCCCTGGATAGTAGGTTCTGGGGTAGACAAGACAGATGGAGAGGGGGATGCCTCTACAGCTAGGCTAGAGTTTGTTGGAGAAGAACTCGCTAGGGGTGGTGATTCAGCCTGACAAGCGACGCCTGTCACTGCGATCAAACCTAGTGCTACTGAGTAGTTAGCCCAGCTCCTCAAATACTTGCAGCGAGTGATAATAGCTCTTCTCCTCAACTTGGCTAGATGACTGCAGTCTCAACCGAATTCAACCCTTGAATGCTTAGAATTAAGCACCGACCTAGATCGGGAAGTAATCTAGGTTAAGGCAGTTCGAAGCGAGCCTACCGCTCAAACTACTAGGATAGACGAGCACTCGTTGGTGTTGTTCCCGAGTTATGACCATCTAGGGGCTCAGTCATTAGCAAGCCGTGAGTATCTTCTAAGTAAACACATTGACTGCAACGGATTGCAAACAGATGCTTCAATCAACAGTTGGCTTTCAACTGGGCGAAAAAGAGTACAGGAGGTGGAGTTGAGTTTTTTCTTGCCGCCGTCATTACCACGGTGAGAGCAGTGACCTTCTAACTCAATGCAAACACAGAGCCTTTTGCCTAGCTACTAAGCTGAGTTCAGCAATAACAACGAATGTCTTCATCACACTTGTCTGCAAGATAGCAGAGTGCTCGGAAGCGTAAGCTCACGACTTCTTCGTAAAGTGGATTCAACTTGCAGAGCGGAGGGATGTGACCAACCTTGCGGTTGAGCAGATAAAGCTCCCGCTCGAAGGGGCACTGCGTAGGAATGGCTCGACAGAGTAAATGGGCCATTGAAGCATTTTGGATTTCCAAACCGTTTAACCATTGACGGGCTGGCTGTAGCCAATCAAATCGTCTAGTTCTAGTCTCTGCGTGAGCGTTCTTGATCTGCTGTTTGTCCCCTGTTAACTCCAACATTTCAATCTCCAAACAACCTCTATGCAGTAGTCTATCTATAAACCACCGCAATGTCAGTAAGCCTCAAATATAAGTTGTTTTTATGATATATAATTTCTGCTTAACTCTCACGCGTTCACGAGGGTATGCATCCCTAGCCGCTCGTGGTGCTTGTTTCCTGCTTCCGTTAGAAAATGACCTTCAAGTGGAGAACAACAAAAACAGAGATTCTGTGACTGTGAAACCCAAATCATGATTCTAGAAGTTGCCATCCTTGATGTTAGACCTAATATGACTGCTGAATTTGAGGAGGCTTTCTCAACAGCTGCCACTATTATCAGTTCCAGCCCAGGTTACATCTCGCATGAACTTCAACGGTGCCTGGAAACTACAAATCGTTATATCTTGTTAGTGCGCTGGCAGACTTTAGAAGCTCATACTGTTGGGTTTCGAAAGTCGTCGGCATATCAGGAGTGGCGCCGGTTGCTACATCACTTCTACGAGCCATTCCCAACCGTGGAGCACTATGAGATTGTTTCGCTAAAATGAACTGCTTTGTGAGGCTAAGATAATCAATCGGAAAAGTAATTAATTAGAAAAACCAAAAAACATGACAGTGTTTGTGGAAACGGAGCGTTTGCTCCTACGTCAGTTTACAGTTGATGATGTAGATCATCTATTTGAGCTAGATAGCGATCCTGATGTTATCCGCTTCACTCCTAATGCCGGGCAGTTGCCAGACCGCGTAGCTATCCAGACTCAAGTTCTTCCTAAATTTCTGGCCTATTACAAGAAATATGAAGGTTACGGGGTTTGGGCCGCAGTCGAAAAATCAAGTCAGCAATTTATCGGCTGGTTTTTCTTAAGACCTGCAATAGATGCACCTTACTTTGACCCTACATTAGCGAATCCTAGTGATACTGAGTTGGGGTATCGCTTGCGAAAGACCGCTTGGGGGAAAGGTTATGCAACAGAGGGAGTTCAATCGCTTCTTCTTAAAGGGTTCTCCGAGTTTGAGATGCAGCGTGTTGCTGCAGTTGCCTTATCTGCAAATCTAGCTTCCCTACGAGTTCTAGAGAAAGTCGGCTTGAAACTTCAGGCAAGACTGTTTTACGAAGCATTGGGCCAGGAGGTCATGGTGTATGCCCTGGCTAAGGACGAGTTCAGTTTAGGAAGTGGCTCTACGGCCGTCAAACCCCTATAAGTGCAGACTCTTGCACCGTCACCCAGGGCACAGGCAGAGGGCGCAGACACTAGCAACATCAGCTCAAGGCCTTTGCACTACCACTAGCTTTCAAACTAGCCGCCTGAACGTCATGAAGTCGCTCTCAAAAGCATGGCTTCTATAGATCTGTATAGAGCAGCCTTGGCTCGTACAGGCTTGGCCTGCACTGTTACTTTACTGTTACTTTTCGCTACTGGTTCCCCTTACTTCACCTGCTTGATTGCCTCATTTCATCAGCAGTAGGAGAGTTGGTGCGAAGAGCTAGTACTGAAGAGCTGGCTCTTCAGTACCAATGCGGGCTCAAGACACGACTCTAATAGCTATCTCTGTCACTTCAATCTTTCATATATCTAAGGGAATAGGCTCTATAAATTTGCTTTGTGACCATCAACACGAAGCTTTCAACCCCAATTTATACCTATGTAAATGGGCACAGATTCAAGTACGAAGGCCGCTACTTGTACATTTGCTAAAAATAATTAACTGGTGGTTTTCAAGCTTGAAAACTTCGCCTAGACTTACTTCTCAAAGCAATCCACCGAAACGTAGCTGTCTTCTTTAAAATCGGCTCTTACCTGAGAGCTTGAAGACCTGTGTGCTTCACCGCAGGCTCAAGTTCTCACATCTCAGTCTGTGAGGTGGATTGCTTTTGATTCGCTGTCTCAACGAGGAGAGTCTCGATGACAATCAGTCCTCAGGAGCGGGAGGCGAAGGTCAGAGTAGTCGTCGATAACGACCCGGTCCCCACATCATTCGACAAGTGGGCCAAACCAGGACACT